>CAYPJC010000006.1:0-22670 GCA_964410855.1 uncultured Flavobacteriales bacterium
TTAAGAGGGGCAAAGTTAATTATAAGTTTGAGCTAGCGATGCTATCATAAGATTAATAAATTAAGGTCATTCCTAACTAGGTAATAACTTAAAGTGTTTGCTTTACTTCTACTTCTTCAAATGCCTCAATGATGTCATTTTCTTTAATGTCATTAAAGTTGGCAATATTCAATCCACATTCGTAACCTTTTGCTACTTCTTTTACATCGTCTTTAAAACGTTTTAAAGATCCCAATTCACCTGTGTAAACAACGACTCCGTCACGAATTAATCGAATTTTATTTTTTCTGTTCACTTTGCCATCTAAAACCATACAACCTGCAATGGTTCCGACTTTAGAGATTTTGAATGTTTCTCGAATTTCAATAGAGCCAGTAACTTTCTCTTCAATCTTAGCTTTAAGCATGCCTTCCATTGCAGACTTAAGTTCCTCTATAGCATCATAAATGATTGAATACAATCGAATATCAATTTCTTCTACTTCAGCGATTTTTCGAGCATTGACAGAAGGTCTAACTTGAAAGCCAATGACAATAGCATCAGAGGCTGCAGCGAGCATAATATCCGATTCTGTTATTTGACCAACAGACTTACGAATTATATTCACTTGAATTTGTTCAGTTGAAAGCTTTAGCAAGGAATCTGATAGTGCCTCAATAGATCCATCGACATCACCTTTAACAATAACGTTAAGTTCTTGGAAATCTCCGATCGCTATTCGTCGTCCAATTTCATCAAGTGTAATGTGTTTCTTAGTTCTTGTGCCCTGCTCCCTTTGTAGTTGTAGACGTTTAGTTGCAATATTTCTCGCTTCTTTTTCGTCATCCATTATATTGAATCGATCTCCTGCATTTGGTGCACCACTCAATCCTAAGACTGAAACTGGCATAGAAGGCCCTGCTAACTTTACATCTTGCCCTCTTTCATTGAACATGGCTCTAACCTTTCCACTATGCGGGCCTGCTAAAATAACATCTCCAACTTTCATAGTTCCTTTCTGAACTATCACGGTAGTAACATAACCTCTTCCCTTGTCTAATTCAGACTCAATAACAACGCCCTTAGCATTTCGATTTGGGTTTGCTTTAAGTTCAAGTATTTCAGCTTCGAGTAAAACTTTTTCTAATAATTCTTCGATTCCTGCTCCTGTTTTGGCAGAAACTTCTTGACTTTGAAATTTTCCACCCCACTCTTCAACTAAAATATCCATCTGAGAAAGTTCTTCTCTTAGTTTATCTGCATTGGCTCCATCTCTATCCATTTTGTTAAAAGCAAAGATGATGGGAACTCCTGCTGCTTGAGCATGATTAATAGCTTCTTTTGTTTGAGGCATTACATTATCATCAGCTGCAATAACAACAATCACAACATCTGTTACTTGCGCTCCTCTGGCTCTCATTGCTGTAAAGGCTTCATGACCAGGTGTATCTAAAAAGGTAATTCTTTTGTCATTTTTAAGTTTCACATTATAAGCACCAATATGTTGGGTTATACCCCCAGCTTCACCAGCTATTACATTTGCCTCTCTAATATGATCCAAAAGCGATGTTTTACCATGGTCAACATGTCCCATTACCGTTACAATTGGGAATCTTTCTTCTAAGTCTTCTTCTTTGTCTTCTTCTTCTTGAACTTCATCTTGTGATTCAGCCTTTATAAATTCTATTTCAAATCCAAACTCTTCTGCAACTATGCTTAAAGTTTCAGCATCCAAACGTTGATTGATAGAAACAAACAGCCCTAGTGTCATACATGCAGAAATTACCTCATTGACATTTACATTCATCAAGGAAGCTAATTCATTCGCAGTAACAAATTCAGTAACTTTTAATATGCTTTTTTGTAATTCGGCTTCTTCGGCTTCTTTTACTGCCTGATCACTAGCAGCATCTCTTTTCTGTCTCCTATATTTTGCTCCCTTAGATTTCCCTCCACTCCCAGTTAACCTTGCAAGTGTTTCTTTTATTTGTTCTTGAATTTGCTTGTCAGTTAATTCTGGATTGCTAATTTTTTTAGCTCCAGGCCTTCCCGCAGGTGGTCTTCTTTTTGGAGGAGTTGAAGGTTCTGCAATTCTTCTTCTCTTTCTTTTTGGCTTTTGAGTTTCTTTATCTTGAGATGAAGAAGCTACAGGTTTCTTCTCTTTTGCTTTTGGGAGTTCGATTTTACCAAGAACCTTAACACCTTCTAGCTTATCTACAGAAGTTTTATGCTCTTTTCGTTCAGCATTTCCTTCTTCCTTCTTTGCCTCAGTTTCCTTAGGCTTAGCAAACTCTTCAGCTTTAACTAATTTTTCTTCTTTCGATTTTTTTGTTTCAGCGTCCTTAACTTTTTTCTCTTCAGCAAGTTTTTTGGCTTTGTTGTCAGGTCTGCTTTTTAGATTCATGGAATCTAAATCAATTTTACCTAAAACTTTAACTTTACCGCTTGCAGCTTCAATAGGCTCTTCTTTCGCAGGCTCTTCTACCTCTGGCTCTTCTACCTGAGGCACTTCTACCTGAGGCACTTCTACCTCAGGCTCTTCCTTAATAGTTTCTTCTTTCGCAGGCTCTTCTTGCTTAGGAATTTCTACTATAACTTCAATTTCTTCTTGGGTATCAATTTCTTTAACTTCCTTTTTAAGAGCAGGATTTTCTTTTTGGTCGGCAGGGATGTTTTTAATTAAGACGCTTTCATCTTCCTCTTCATCATTTACTTTCGGGATACCAGGTTTCTCAATAGATACACTTTCTCTGTCAGTAGAAGGCATGCTTACATTTTGAGATTCTTCTTTCGCAGTTTTTTCCTCTTGGAATTCTTCGCTTAAAACATCATATACGTCAGTTTCAATTTTGGTATTTGGTTTTCCATCAATCTCGATTCCTTTAGAATCTAAGAATTCTACAATGGTACTAATACCAACATTAAGTTCTCTGGCAACTTTGCTTAATCTTTGTGTAGGCATAAATTAACTTCCTCTTGTAAATAAAAAAATTGACCGAATTTACTCAAACTCGGCTAAAAATATCTTTCTAACTTCTTTAACTGTTTCTTCTTCAAGATCAGTTCTTTTTAATAATTCTTCTTCTGATAACTCTAATACACTCCTAGCTGTATCACACCCAATTGACTTTAACGCATCAATAACCCAAGCATCTATTTCATCTGAAAATTCCTCTAAAGCTACATCGTCTTCAACGCTTGAAGTAACATCTTCACGATAAACATCAATTTCAAAACCAGTCAATTTGCCAGCTAACTTTATATTATGACCACCTCTTCCAATCGCAAGAGATACTTGATCTGAGGCTAAAAATACTTCAGCTTTATTGGTTTCTTCATTCGTTTTAATTGAAGACACTTTTGCAGGGCTCAATGCACGAGAAATATAAAGTTGGAGGTTGTTAGTATAATTAATGACATCAATGTTCTCATTTCTCAATTCTCTAACAATTCCATGTATTCTTGATCCTTTCATCCCGACACATGCTCCAACCGGATCAATTCGATCATCGTATGATTCAACAGCAACTTTAGCTCTTTCTCCTGGTTCTCTAACGATGTTTTTAATGGTGATTAGACCATCAAATATTTCGGGAACTTCCATTTCAAAAAGTCTTTCTAAGAAAACAGGAGAAGTTCTTGAAAGAGTAATCAATGGCTTGTTATTTTTCATCTCTGCTTGCTTCACCACTGCTCTTAATGAATCTCCCTTTTTGAAATAGTCATTTGGAATTTGCTCCGTTTTTGGCAAAATAAGCTCATTGTCTTCATCGTCCAAAATCAAAAGTTCACGCTTCCAAACTTGGTATACTTCTCCAGTGATTATATCTCCAACTTTATCTTCGTATTTCTTAAAAACATTGTCTTTTTCTAGCTCTAAAACTTTGGATATTAAATTCTGACGCAAGGCTAAAACTGCTCTTCTTCCAAAATCGTTTAATTTTACTTCTTCTGAAGCTTCTTCTCCTATTTCAAAATCTGGCTCAATTTTAACTGCCTCAGAAAGAGCAATTTGACTGTTTTCGTCTTCTATTTTCCCGTCTTCTACAATTTCTCTGTTCCTCCAAACTTCTAAATCTCCTTTATCAATATTCAAAATGATATCGAAGTTTTCATCAGACCCGTATTTTTTAATAATCATATTTCTGAAAACACTTTCCAAAATATTCATCATTGTTGGACGATCGATGTCTTTGAATTCTTTAAATTCTGCAAATGACTCTGTTAAATTTATCTTTTCCATTGTATTTATTTGAAAGATATTACCACTTTAGTTTCTTTCACCTCTTCCATCGGTATGAGGCTCTCTTTTATTATTAATTGCTTTTTCTTTTTACCTTCTACTTTCTCTCGTTGTTCTGTCTCTATGTTAACTTCTTTTTCTGAAGCGGACTTTAAGATTCCTTTCAATTTCTTGCCATCGGTTGTTATTAGCTCAACCTCTCTGCCAAGATACCTTTGATATTGCCTTAAAATCTTGAATGGTTGATCCATGCCTGCTGAACTAACTGTAAGCTCAAAATCAATTTCTTCTCGATCAAAGTTTCCTTCGATATGTTTGCTTATAGCAACGCAATCTTGAATTTTAACACCATTATCACCATCAATCTCAACTCGGATCTGATTCGCAGAACTCACTGAAATGTCAACAATAAAATACTCAGAAGCTATAATCTTTTCTTTTACCAAACGCTCAATCTGTGCTTTGCTAATCATCCAAAATTTTATTTACTAAAAGAGGGGACGAACGTCCCCTCTTTATCATCCATCTAATTCTCTGCAAAAGTAAGAATAATTAATTACTTGTTATTAATGCGTTTACTTTCCTTCACTACTAACAGCTACGCCATTTTTAAACTCGACTTCCTTTTTGATTTTACCAGCTTGTTTCTCATAAAAAATAAATGTTCCATCCGGTATTCCACTTTTATAGAATTTCTCACTCATTTTTGTCCCGATTTCGTACCAACTTGTAACTTTGCCATTTATTCTACCTTCAATGTAGTTAGCTTCCATCATTTTGTTTCCATTCTCGTAATAAAAAACCCATAAACCATCTTGCTTGCCATCTTTAAATGAGCCATCATCTCTCAGGGTGTTGTTTTCATACCAACTTTTTCTAGGGCCATTTAAAATTCCATCTTTATAGGCTTCTTTTAATTCTATTTTTTCTTGTTCATCCCAATACTCCCAATTGCCATTTTTGTTTCCTTTAGTGTAAGACCCTTTATATCTTAAATATCCATTTGGGTAATTGCCAATCCAAGCTGAATCCATTTCACCCTGTAAATAATATCCAATATCTTGAATTTCTCCTGTAGAATAGTGAGTTTCCCATTTGCCCTCTTCTTTCCCATTTTTATATCGACCTTCCATTAGCAAATTCCCATTTTCATGCCAAATATTCCAAAGACTATCTTTTAATCCTTTTTTAAAATACCCTTCCTTCCAATTGCTTCCATCCTCGTAATAATACTTCCAAAGGCCATTTTCTTTATTCTTCGAGAAATTTCCTTCGGTAAGAAGCTGCTCATTGGTTGAATAAAAATATTGCCATTTTCCTTCTTGCATTCCTTGATTAAAGCTGCCAATCATATCTTTTTTACCATTCTCTCTAAACCATTCCCAATTAGCTGTCTTTAAATCATTTTCATAAATTCCTTTTTCAGAAACGGTGCCGTCTTGATACCAAAATAAATATTCGCCATTAAATTCGCCGTTTTTATAAGAACTGCTGCTTTTCTTTTCCCCATTTGAGTAATTTGACTCCCAAAGACCTTCTTTTAAATCATTGTTAAAGGTTCCACTAAGCTTTAGCTTTCCGTTGTCGTAATATTCTTTCCAAAGTCCAGACATTTTCCCTTTATCATAACCCTTAACTGAACTCTTTACTCCATCAATAGACCAATACTCCCAGCTACCATCTTTTAAGCTATCTTGATAAAATCCTTTTTCTTTTAAATTGCCATTGTCATAATAATCAGCCATTTCACCAGAACCACTTTTTACCAAATGAGTTCCATCCTTGGCAAAAAAACTTGTGACTCTCTCTTTATTTTTTTCATAGTGCGTTTCTTTTTTTAATTGGGAATTATTGTACCAAGATTTCCATACCCCAATTTTTTGATCATTTACGTAATCACCCTGAGCTTTAAGAGAACCATTTAGATGATAAAAGGTCCAAGTGCTATCCTTGTATCCATTTTCGTAATGTCCAATAAGCTCTTCTTGACCGCTCTCATAATATGTTGTAAAACCCTCATTTCGCTTTGCATTACTAAAAGATCCTTTTTCTTTTATTTTCCCACTTTCGTAATAATGGATAAAAGGGCCATCGAATTCACCAAAATTATAAGTTACCACTTGCATCAATTGGCCACTTTGGTCGTAATACTTCCACTCACCATCCTCAATTCCTCCTTGTATTAAAGTCCCTTCTGCTTTTACTTTGTCATTAGACCATTTGTATTGAATGTGTTGCTGAGCTTTTAATAATGAAAGGTTTGCAAGAAGTATTGTGAGGATGAAAAGACGCATTTTTATAATTTGATTTATATTTTAACTTCTATTGTTGTATTTGGAACAAATGTAATTTTATACCTCTTTTGATTTGTCTTACAAATGAAACAGTTTTTAACAGCCAAGACAAATTAAATAATTTTGCTCAACTCTTTTGAAATATAATTCTTCTCCGAAACTTCATATTTAATTGATCCTGCAAATTTATTTGGAAAGGAGTTAAAATTTAATCTTAATAAGCCTAGTAGGCTTTTATTTACTTTTGCACCAATGAATCATAAACCACTTATCATTGCGCATAGAGGAGCATCTGGATTAGCGCCAGAAAATACCTTGGCTTCATTTAGCAAAGCTTTAGAAATTGGGGTGGATCGAATAGAAATGGATTTGAGGCAAACTATTGATGGTGAAGTAGTTGTATTGCATGATAAAACAATTATCAGAACAACTAATGGCTGGGGAAGTATTCGGAAATTAAGTCTAAATCGATGCAAACGTTATTCTGCAGGGTCATGGTTTCATCATGAGTTTAGTTCAGAGCGTATCCCAACTTTTAAAGAAGTTTTGGAATTAGTAAATGGTCGAGCAACACTTTTATTAGAGATAAAAAACGGCAGTCCTTATCATCATGGGATTGAGAAAAATATAATTGATTTAGTGAATAAATACAATGCTCATGATTGGTGTATTGTGCAATCATTCAATGATCGAGTGTTAAAGAATTTTCGAGAAATCCCAGATTTGAATAGTAATATTCAAAAACTTTTTGCTGCATTTATTCCTGTAGCACCTTTCTACGGAGGAAGTCGATTTAGTTACAAACGTGTTAGGAGATATGATTTTGCAGATGAAATAAATATTAATTATAAATACGTTAACCCCAGAGTTGTAAGAAAAATGCACCAAATGGGAAAAAAGGTAAATGTATGGACTGTGAATCAACCAGAAAACTTAAAGAAGTATATTGAAATGGGGGTAGATGGTATTATTACTGACTTTCCAGACAAGCTAAAGTTAATTCTAAAAGAGTATTAGTTTAAATAAGCCTTGCTGCTTCTTTAGCATGATAACTAATTATAATATCAGCACCGGCCCTTTTCATTGAAATTAATTTCTCCATCATCACCTTTTCGCCGTCAATCCAACCCTTTGCTGCTGCAGCCTTAATCATAGCATATTCTCCACTGACATTATACGCTGCAATTGGCAAGTCATGTAACTCCTTCAATTCTCTCACAATGTCAAGATAAGATAGTGCTGGTTTCACCATCAATATATCAGCCCCTTCTTCAACATCTAAACTTGCTTCTTTTAATGCTTCTATTCGGTTTGCTGGATCCATTTGGTAGGTTCGTCTATCCCCAAAAGTTGGCTTAGAGTCTACTGCATCGCGAAATGGACCGTAAAAAGCCGAAGCATATTTTACTGCATATGACATAATTGGCAAATCGGAGTAATCATTTAAATCTAAAGAGTCCCTCATTGCTGTCACCATTCCATCCATCATTCCTGAAGGGGCCAATAAATCAGCTCCAGCCTTAGCCATTGATATGCTTTGCTTTTCTAAGTTAATTAATGTCTTATCATTATCGACATCATTATTTGTAATTACGCCACAATGTCCATGATCTGTATATTCGCAAAAGCATACATCGGCAATTACATAGATGGTTGGATAATTTTTTTTGATGTATCGAATTGTTTTTTGAACGATTCCTTCGTCATTCCAAGATTCACTTCCAATTGCATCCTTCTTTGTTGGAATCCCGAAAAGCATAATAGATGGAATTCCTAATTCAACAATTTCTTTTAGTTCAGCATCTAACTGATCTAATGAATAACGGAAAATACCTGGCATTGAAGATATTTCCTTTTTAAGATTTTCACCTTCTTCTACAAAAAGAGGGTAGATCAAATCCTTTACACTTAAATGATTTTCACGAACCATGCTCCTAATGGCATCGTTTTTTCTAAGTCTGCGCGGTCTTAACATTTTTCTCTTCTTTTAATATAGCTTCAATTATACCTTCATTTGTGTGTGGTTCAGCAATAGCGGTGACCTCATAGCCCAATTCATTTGCAACTTTTGCAGTGCTTGGACCAATGCAAATTAATTTTTCTTTCGTTAAAGTGGCTCCTTTCATTTTTAGTAAGGTGTCAAAAGCTTTAACTGCAGAACCGCTAGCAAAAGTAAGGTAATCAATATTTTGGTTAAATTTTTCTGAGAATTCCTCGAGACTATAGGTAACAGGACTATTTTGATAGATAGTTAAAGGTATGGCTTCTGCTTTTCTACTTTTAAAAACCTCTATGTAGTGATTGGAGGCATCAGAAGAGCGTGGGATTAATATTTTTTTACCGGCTACATCATCCATATTATCTGCGAGCACTTCAGCGGTATACTTAATAGGAACAAAGTTTGTTCTATAGCCTAATTGTTCTAGTTGTAGTTTGGTTTTTTCGCCAACTGTTGCAATTTTCAAATCTGGATAAAAGTAAAATTTAACACCTTTTTCCTCAGCTGCTTCAAAGAAAAATTTGACGGCATTGACGCTCGTAAAAACAATCCAATCAAAGGAGTCTAATTCATTAAAAAAACTATCAAGAGCGGGATTGGTTTTTATGCGCTCTAATTTAATTAGAGGGAGTGAAATAGCTTTGAATCCATTATTTTCAAGCAATTCGTTAAGTTGTTTGCTTTGATCAATCGGTCGAGTAACTAAGACGCTTTTAGGGAGCATATAAAAATTTTAGGACTTTACTTTTTCTATTCTGCTTCTTTCGATAACCCTTTTGTTTAGGTCATTAGCGAGTTGGGTGGCTAATTGAGTAGCTAAGCGCTTATGACCTTCGATTTCATCGATTTCTATAATTCTACCATCTGCAGAAGCGTATAATCCATTTATTTTAATTCCCTCGTCTTCAGTCTTTGCATAAGCGGCAATAGGGTAGTTGCATCCACCGCCAAGAGCTGTTAAAAAAACTCGCTCGGCTTGGGTAGCTATTTCAGTATTCAAGTCATTCACTTTAGCGACTAACATAGAGGTTTCTTTGTCAGTTTGACGCACTTCAAGTGCAAGAGCCCCTTGACATACAGCAGGAATCATTTCATCTTCGCTTAGTATTTCAGTAACTTGACTAAGCATGTCGAGTCGTTTTAAGCCAGCATAAGCTAGTATAATGGCATCATACTCCCCTTCTTTCATTTTCTTTATCCGACCATCAAGGTTTCCCTGAATAAATTTTACTTCTAAATCAGGATGTATTTTTTTGAGTTGAATCTCTCTCCTCAAGCTACCGGTTCCGATAATGGCTCCTTTTTTTAATTCAGCTAATTTTTTTCCTGACTTTGAAATGATGACATCTCTTACATCTTCTCGTTCAGAAATAGCAGCAATTCTAAGATCCGGAGCTTGCTCTATAGGTAAATCTTTGTAGCTATGAACTGCGATGTCAATCTCTCCTCTTTGCAATGCTCGTTGAATAGCAGTAGTAAATGCGCCCATAACTTCAATGTTGCCATCATCTCCACTTGTTCTTATAACTTTTGTGACATACTCATTTTGAGGCTCTTGATCCCGAAGTTTTTCAATCATAAAGTGAGTTTGCGTTAAGGCTAGCTTACTCCCTCTTGTTCCTATGATTATTCGTTTTTTTGGCACAAACAGTTCTACATCTTGAAGATCAAAAAGTTTTTTTACTGTATTTATTGGGTTATCTTGATGATGTAAATTTTGAGCAAACCGATTTACTTCTTCTATTGGCTTTTTAGAAATTTTTCGAATCATCCGATGAGCGAATTTCTCCAGAAGTTTTTCTTGATCGGGGCTTAATTTTCCCATTTTTGGAATCAACCATTTCAATTCCTCCTCTTTCGTTTCTTGCAAACTTTTCCAATATGCTTCTATTATAGGGGAAGTCTTACGGTTGTAGAACCATTGAGTAAATTTTTCTACTTCTTCTAATACAATTTCTTTAACAAGGGGAATTTCCTCATAGCGTTTAAGTAAACCATCGAAGGTCATTTTTTTAATGTCGTCTAAATCATATAAGGTTACATTATCAAAATCTTTTAAGGCTGGGTTGAAATTTCGTGGCAACCCAAAGTCAATTATTAGTTTAGGTCTGTTAGCATTTGCTGCAAACTGAGCTCTAGTGCATTTGCTGTTTTCTATTTTTTGCTCGCTTAATAGATTAATTTCACCTTGTGTCCCACCTATGATGATATCAACTTTAGAAATTAGTCGTTCAAGTTCTGAAACATGGACAGCTTCGCCGTTCCATTCTAAAGCCATCTTTTTTGCTCTTGGTAAGTCATGGCTGGCAATCATCAACTTCTTGATAGATGACCGATCTAAGACGGTGTTAATGAGATTTGCCATACTCCCAGTGCCTACTACTAAAATAGTAGAGTCGCTTAAATCATATTGATGATGATGAATTAATTCAAAACCAACAGTTGCTAGTGAAGCAGAGTATTTACCTATATTAGTTTCAAGTCTTGCTCGTTTCCCAACATAAATCGATTGTCTAATAAATTCATCTAAAACGGCTCCAATTGTTTTTTCCTTTCGGGCTAGTTGTAAAGCATCTCTAATTTGACCTACAATTTGATGCTCTCCAATTGCTTGAGACTCTAGTCCGGCTGCTGTTGAGAAAAGATTTTGAATGGCAATGGTTGTATCAGGTAAAACTGTTAAATACTGACTGTAGTCACCAAATTGTTCTAAGTACTCTTGAAGGTGTAAGTAATTGTCGCCAAAAGCATATAAAGAGAGCCTATTACAAGTTGATATGATGAATACCTCTTGATAGTGTTTTTTTAATACCCGAAGGGCGTTCGAAGTCTGCTCCTTATTAAATGCCAGATTTTCTCTGATTGCAATTGGAGCATAACGGTGACTTAATTCAATTCCTACTATTCGATTCATTCGACATTTTCCGTCTTAGGATGCAAATTTAACCACAAACCTTTGCAATCTTTCTTTAAAAATCATGTTTATTCATGTGGTGTGTAAATAGATAGGCTTAATTTTTAGTTTAGTAATTTTTAAGTACTAAAATAAGCTTGCCAAAAATTGAATTGTTGAAAAAAAAAGTTCAAGATAGCTGTCAAGTACCACCAATTCTAAGGCAAAAAAATTATGGCATTTGTTAATAAAAACGAGAGGGTTAATATTGGAAAAAGGGACATGCAGTACTATCTTGGCCCTGTTAAAATATTGTAAATATCCTCTCTCGATACGGATTCCAATTAGTTGAAAATGAAAGAAACAGCCACAAAAGTAGCAAGCGACGTGAATGTCAAACAAAATGATGAAGCAAGCAAATTAGCCAAAACAAAAACTTCATATACCTATGAAGAAGTTATAAAAAGTTCTATTGAATATTTTAGTGGAGATGAATTAGCAGCAAATGTTTGGGTAAACAAATATGCTTTGAAAGATTCAGCAGGAAATATCTATGAAAGCACACCTGATGATATGCATAAAAGATTAGCAAGTGAAATTGCTAGGATTGAAAAAAAATACCCAAACTCACTTAGTGAGAGCGAAGTATATGATTTGCTTAAAGATTTTAAATACATTGTTCCTCAGGGAGGTCCAATGACTGGTATTGGGAACAATTATCAAATTGCTTCTTTATCAAATTGTTTTGTAATCGGGAATAAGGGCGTGGCTGACTCTTATGGTGGGGTTATGAAAATTGATGAAGAGCAGGTTCAATTAATGAAAGAAGGGGTGGTGTAGGACATGATCTTTCTCACATTAGACCTAAGGGGAGTCCAGTCATGAATAGTGCTTTGACATCTACTGGCATTGTTCCTTTTATGGAGAGATATTCAAACTCTACTCGTGAAGTTGCTCAAGATGGAAGAAGAGGAGCTTTGATGTTAAGTGTGTCAGTGAAGCATCCAGATGCAGAAAATTTTATTGATGCTAAAATGGATGGTACTAAAGTGACGGGAGCCAATGTATCTGTTAAAATAACAGATGACTTCATGAAGTCTGTAATTAATAACACATCCTTTGCACAGCAATATCCAATCGAAAGTAATCAACCAACATTTAAAACTGAAATAAGTGCAAAGCATTTATGGGATAAAATAGTTCATAATGCATGGAAATCTGCAGAGCCAGGTATTCTATTTTGGGACACAGTAATTAATGAGTCAATTCCAGATTGTTACGCAGATTTAGGATTTAAAACAGTTTCGACTAACCCATGTGGAGAAATTCCATTATGTCCTTATGATAGCTGTCGCTTATTAGCAATCAATTTGTTTAGTTATGTTGAACAGCCATTTACTGCTGATGCGAGTTTCAATATGCAAAAATTCAAAAAACATGCAGCTTTTGCTCAGCGAATTATGGATGATATCGTTGATTTGGAGATGGAAAAAATTGATGCTATAATTAAAAAAATAGAAGACGATCCAGAAGGTTTAGATGTAAAAAGAACAGAATTAACTTTATGGAAGAAGATTAAGCAAAAGTGTATCGAGGGTCGAAGAACTGGTGTAGGAATTACAGCTGAAGGTGATATGCTAGCAGCACTAGGTAAAACGTATGGCACTGATGAAGCATTAGACTTTTCAGTAAAAGTTCATAAGAATTTAGCACTAGAAGCTTATAGATCTTCAGTTCAGATGGCAAAGGATAGAGGTTCTTTTCCTATTTATGACTCTATGAGAGAGGAAAAAAATCCAATGATAAATCGAATTAAAGAAAGCGATCCAGCTCTTTATGATGATATGGTTAAGTATGGTAGAAGAAACATTGCCTTACTAACAATTGCACCTACAGGAACAACTAGTATAATGACTCAAACTTCTTCAGGAATTGAGCCTGTGTTTATGGTTTCTTATAAAAGAAGAAGGAAAGTTAATCCAAACGATAAGAGTACAAAAATTGATTTTATTGATGAGGTTGGAGATGCTTGGGAAGAATACAATGTATTTCACCACCACTTCAAAACTTGGTTAGATGCTAACGGTTACGACTCTAAAAAAGTTTCGACTTACAACCAAGAAGAGTTAGATAAGATTATTGTAAAAACACCTTATTATGGAGCAACTGCAAATGATGTAAACTGGCTAAATAAGGTAAAAATGCAAGGGGCGATTCAAAAATGGGTAGATCATTCAATTAGCGTTACTGTGAATATCCCTGAAGACACCACAGAGGAATTAGTAAGTAAGATATACCAAACAGGATGGGAAAGTGGTTGTAAAGGAATTACAGTTTACCGTGATGGTTCTCGTTCTGGAGTATTGATAAGCAATGAGGATAAGGGCAAGAAAAAAGAAGCTACTTCATTTATGGAAACTAAAGCACCTGTTCGTCCTAAAGTAATTGAGGCAGATATTGTGAAGTTCAATAATAATCATGAAAAATGGATTGCAGTGGTTGGTACAATTGACGGACGTCCTTATGAGATTTTTACAGGTCGTGCAGAAGATTCATTCTCTATTCTTGGCCAAGTTGACAAAGGCTGGGTGATTAGAAATAAAACAGAAGATGGTAGAGCTCGATACGATTTTCAGTACGAAGATAATGACGGTTATAAGACTACCATTGAAGGTTTGTCAAGAACATTTACACAAGAATATTGGAATTATGCGAAATTAATTTCTGGTGTTTTAAGACATGGAATGCCAATTAATTTTGTGGTGGATATGGTGAATAACTTACACCTTAGTGATGAAAGTTTAAATACATGGAAAAATGGTGTTCAAAGAGCATTGAAAAAATACATTCCAGATGGCACAAAAGCAAATGGAGAATCTTGTCCTGAATGCAGCTCAGATGAGGGATTAATGTTTAAGGAAGGTTGCCTTACTTGTGTTGACTGTGGATATAGTAAATGTGGGTAAAATAATATAAATTGAGAGGAAAGCCTCCAAGAGTTTGATACTCTTGGAGGCTTTGTTGTTGTAAACTCCCCCAAAAAATAGTACAGTTTAAAAGTGGAATTTATAATTTAGAACTGTACTAAAAATGGGAAGCCTACAGAAGTTTTGTTGAATCAAAATAATCTATAGTTTGGAGTCGCACTAAAAAGGGGAAGCTTACGACCATCTAAATATTGATTCCATACATTATACTTTGACTATTAAAAGTTGAAAAAATTAAATAATATGACATACTTAAATGTCATTATTGATGTATAATGCTATTTAGAAATAGCATTATTGTAATAAATAAACGTAAAGTATTGTTTAACAATAAAGTAAGCACAGCTTTATGTAAATAAAATCATAAACCTAGCTCACAGCCGTTTTCTAGTTAAATTTATCGCATGAGAGTTCGTGAAGGGTTTGTTCTGTTTTTTATTATCATGTTCATCACCGCATGTGCATCTAATTCATCTGTCTATAAAAAACCAAAGACGAAAAAGAAAAAATGTGATTGTCCTTCTGTAGGATTTATATACATGGGTGCAGAAAATGAAATAAATAGCTGGAAAATTTAGCTTATATTTTATCTTTAATAAGACGTATTTTTGCTATTTAGAATTTGTCTAAATAATGAACGACACAACTACACTTGCGGATTGTAAAGCTGGACAAAGCGTTATTCTGAATAAGGTTAATGATAGACAATTGACTATTCAGCTTTATAGCATGGGTTGTATCTTAGGAGAAACCATTCGGGTAGAGCGCATAGCTCCTTTTGGGGATCCAATGATTATTAATATAGAAGATAGCTTCATCAGTCTTAGAAGAGATGATGCGTTAAATATGGAGGTTTCAAAAATATAATCCTTGGAAGCAGAACTGCTAAAGCACAATAAACCTTTCGTAATAAAAGACAAGCTAAGGCTCGTTTTGGTTGGGAACCCTAACTCGGGAAAGTCAACTTTATTTAATGCTTTGACCGGCCTCAATCAGCGAATTGGGAATTTTCCTGGGGTTACAGTCGAAAAGAAAGTTGGACAGTGTAAGATTTCAAAAGAGTTAAAAGCAGAAGTTATTGACCTCCCAGGGACTTATAGTCTCAGTCCAAGATCAGAGGATGAGAAAGTAACTTTTGATTACCTAAACGATAGTGAACGAACAGATCTGCCAGAAGTAATTATTGTTGTTGCAGATGCTTCAAACTTGAAAAGAAATTTGCTTTTAGCTACACAGTTGATTGATTCAGAGCAGCCTACCATTCTAGTTCTGAATATGATGGATGTTGTTGAAAGAAATAAACAAGAATTAGACACTGTTCTACTAGAGAAAGAATTGGGTATTCCTGTTGTTCCAATGAATGCGCGCTTAGGAAAAGGAGTGAAGGAACTAAAAGAAATAGTAGCAGCTTATCAGTATAAAAAAGCTACTAAATTTATTGAGGATCATGAATCTAAGGATGCTCTTGAGAATACAATCATACGGTTTGAAAAGATTAAGAAGATTATTTCTAAAACATTAGTTTCAGAAGGGCAATCTCCTGTTGCAAAACTTACAAGAAAAATTGATAATGTCTTAATACATTCTGTTTGGGGTTTTGTGATTTTCTTATTGGTATTATTTTTAATATTCCAAGCTATCTTTTCATGGTCAGCATATCCGATGGATTGGATAGAGAATGGTTTTTTAGTTTTTGGGAATTGGCTGTCGAATGTCCTCCCTGATGGAGTTTTGAATGATTTATTAGTGGATGGAGTTTTAGCTGGATTGGGAGGAATAGTTATATTCATTCCTCAAATAGCAATGCTTTTTATGTTTATTGCAATCCTAGAAGATAGTGGTTATTTATCAAGAGTAAGTTATTTAACAGATACCTTATTAAAGCGATTTGGTTTAAATGGCAAGTCAATCATTCCTTTGTTAGGAGGTGCAGCATGTGCTGTTCCTGCAATTATGAGTGCTAGAACCATTAGCAATAAAAAAGAGCGATTACTAACCATTTTCGTCACTCCGTTGATTAGTTGTTCTGCCCGTATCCCTGTTTATACCTTAATTATTGCTCTTATAATTCCTGCCGAAAAACAATTAATAGGATTTAATCTACAAGGGGTTGTAATGATGGCATTGTATTTATTGGGCTTTGCCGCCGCTTTACTTACTGCATTTGCCATGAAATATTGGGTAAAATCAAATGAAAGAAGCCATTTTATAATGGAACTTCCTATTTACCGTATGCCAAGATGGAAAAACGTAGGATTTACCATTTTAAATAAGGTAAAAGTTTTCTTGTTTGAAGCTGGTAAAATAATAATAGCAGTATCAATTGTCTTGTGGGTTTTATCATCATATGGTCCTGGAGATAAAATGCAGCAGGTTGAGGATAAATATGAATCAATAAAATCTGATCCTAATGTTGAATTAATGCTAACTCAAGATCAAATTGCAAGCGAAAAGCTTGAAGCTTCTTATGTAGGGCATATTGGTAAATTTATAGAGCCGGCCATAAGACCTTTGGGCTTTGATTGGAAAATTGGCATAGCAATAATTACTTCTTTTGCTGCCCGTGAAGTTTTTGTGGGAACAATGGCAACTCTTTATAGTGTTGGCGATGAAGAGAATACAGCTTCAATTAAAGAGAAAATGAATCGTGCCGTTAATCCTACTACAGGTAAAAAAGTTTATAGTAGAGCTACTGGTTATTCATTATTGATATTTTATGCATTTGCGCTTCAATGTATGGCAACAGTTGCAATTGTTGTTAAAGAAACAGGAGGGTGGAAATGGCCAATTTTACAGCTGGTTTATATGGGCGCACTTGCCTATTTCTCAAGCTTACTGGTCTATCAGATTTTTTCATAAAAAATGTTTACAACATTAAAAAAATATCTCCCAGAAGATTCCATCCCTCTAGTAGCAAACTGGTTTAAAGAATATAAATTCCATCTTCGAATTACTAAGGCGAGAAGGACAAAATTTGGAGATTTTAGACCTGCGCACAAAGGAAAACCAAATCGTATATCGGTAAATGGGGACTTAAATAAATATCATTTTCTGATAACCTTAACCCATGAAGCTGCTCATGCTGCTTGTTGGGAAAAATTCAAAGGAAAAGTGTTGCCTCATGGTAAAGAATGGCAAGGAATTTATGCTCAATTTCTCAAACTACTAATAGAAACGGTAAGCCTTCCTGAAGAATTATTAATAGCTTTAAACAATCACTTAAAGAAACCTAAAGCTTCTAGCTGCAGTGATCCTTTTCTATATAAAGTCATAAAAAAATACGATGACAAATCAACTGGCTTATTATTCCTTGAAAAATTAGACGTTGGAGACGTATTTACTATAAATGGAAAGAAAAGATTCAGAAAGGGAATTAAAAGAAGAAGCAGGTATGAGTGTGAAGAATTGACAACGCGACGGTTATATTTAGTAAGTGGACATGCAGAAGTTCAAGTATTAGCTGAACTTTAATTTCACCAAGCTTAATAATTTCACCAGAGCTATAATTACTTTTATAAAATAAAAAATAAAACAATGCAAAGAGAGAACAATTACTGTGTGATTATGGCAGGGGGAATAGGAAGTAGATTTTGGCCAATGAGTCGAACTTCTTTTCCTAAGCAGTTCATTGATATTTTAGGTACAGGTCAGACCTTAATTCAACAGACATTTGAGCGTCTTCAAAAAATTGCTCCGAAAGAAAATATTTTTATAGTAACGAATGAGCAGTATAAAGAGTTGGTCTTAGATCAATTGGATATTCTTGAAAATCGAATTTTATGTGAGCCAAGTAGAAGAAATACAGCTCCATGTATAGCATATGCGAACTACAAAATAGCTTTAGAGAATAAAAATGCAAATATTATTGTAGCACCTGCAGACCATTTAATCCTAAAGGAAGCCAAATTTGTGGAGGTTATGGAAAAGGCACTCGAATTTACTGCAAATAATGAAGCCTTAGTGACATTAGGAATACAACCAAACAGACCTGATACCGGTTATGGGTATATCCAATTTGATGAGTCTGGTGAAGGTGAATTAAAAAAAGTAAAAACCTTTACAGAAAAACCTGATTTGGAATTAGCAAAACAGTTCTTGGAGAGTGGGGACTTTAGTTGGAATTCAGGAATGTTTATTTGGAGCTTAAGCTCTATTAATAAGGCTTTTGCTGATTTGCTTCCCGATATAGATAGTTTATTTCAAGAAGAGAAAGACCAATTAAATACACCGAATGAAAAGGAAGCAATTGAAAAAATTTATGCTGTTTCGAAAAGTGTAAGTATTGATTATGGGATTATGGAAAAGGCGCCTAACGTTTATGTAATAAGTGCAGATATTGGTTGGTCTGATTTAGGAACTTGGGGTTCAATTTATACTCATTTAGAACACGACTCTGAAAATAATGCACTGATTGGTAAGAATATCATGATGTATGATTCTGAAGGGTGCATTGTTAGTGTTCCAAATGAAAAGTTAGTCGTTCTTCAGGGCCTTAAGGATTATATTGTTGTGGAGTCAAACAATACATTATTGGTGTGTAAAAAAGAAGATGAGCAAAAAATAAAACAGTTTGTTACAGATATTAAGCTGACTAAGGATGAAAAATTTATTTAGTAATCGGCAATATCTATTTGCTGATTACTTTTAAGCTCTACATCAATTTTCCTTTCTTTGGCTGTATGTTTCATAAAATTAGCTATGATTTCAAAGATATCATAATCGACTTTTACAGAATTAGTAACATCTATTGTTAAAATAGTTCCTGGTTTTAAGTTATTAAGTTCTTGTAAAATAGCTCCTTTGTTTAAAAAAGTGACTTCTTCAGAAAGAGTCATGGTAATTTTAGGTCTTTCAGCCTGTTCTTCTTTTTTGTGAAGGAAATGTGAATTTTGAAAATTATTTTTTAGAATTATAAAAAAAGCGGTAGCAACTCCTAAACCAATTCCTGTTAGTAAATCAGAAAATACAACTCCTAAAATGGTAATTAAAAAAGGAATAAACTGTTTGTTACCTAAACGATACATTTTGGCAAATAAACTAGGCTTGGCAAGTTTAAACCCAACAACGAATAGCACTGCTGCTAACACAGAAAGTGGAATGTAGTTTAAAACTTTTGGAATTAAAATAACACTTACAAGCAATAAAAATCCGTGAATTATGGCGGATAATTTTGTTTTACCTCCAGACTGAACGTTTGCTGAACTACGCACTATAACTTGAGTAATTGGTAGTCCGCCAATCAAACCAGAGATGATGTTTCCAGACCCTTGAGCAATGAGTTCTCTATTTGTAGGTGTAACTCTTTTCTTTGGGTCTAATTTATCAGTGGCCTCAACGCTCAATAAGGTTTCTAAACTAGCAACTACAGCTATAGTCACTGCTAAGAGATATACTTTTGGATTACTTAGGGCAGAGAAATCGGGTAATCTAAACTGGCCTACAAATGAATTGAAGTCTTCCGCAATGGGAACATTTACTAAATGTTGATTATCGAACGCCCAAGAAGAACCATTTTCCGCTAAAATCATTTGATACATAATTCCAAGCGCAACAACAACAAATGGGCCTTGAATGATAGAAAAGAACCTTCCTAATTTGCTTAAATAGACATCCCAAACAATCATGATTGTTAAAGCAGAAACAGAAACTAAAATTGCCTGTGGTTCAATAAAATCAAGCATGTTGATCAATTCTGTAAACGTGTTTTCCCCATCCTTCTGGAAGAAATTTAAATTACCTTCAAAATCACCATCATATCCAAATGCATGAGGTATTTGTTTTAACACTATTATTAATCCAATACCTGTTAGCATTCCTTTAATTACAGAGGAGGGAAAAAAATAGCCGATGATTCCCGCTTTAACTAAGCCTAAAATTAATTGGATGATTCCTGCCAAGACTACAGCTAATAGAAATACTTCATAACTGCCTAAATCTTGAATTGCCGAAAACACAATGACAGCTAAACCCGCTGCAGGACCACTAACCCCCAAAGAAGACCCACTTAATGATCCAACAACTATTCCGCCAACGATACCTGCAATTAATCCTGAAAATAGAGGAGCTCCGCTAGCGAGTGCAATTCCTAAACATAGAGGCAGTGCAACAAAGAAGACTACAACACTTGCAGGAAAATCATGCTTGATTTCTTTAAATAAATTCATAGTAAAATTTTAAAACGTAGATATTCTATTGGATTTGTTCAATAGGTTAATGTGTAAGCGAAATAAAATTTTATGTTTTAGGAGGGGGAGTAGCCACTTCTGCATGTAGAGAGCTTAATACAAATAAGTGAATATGAAGCTCTGTGGCTGTCATATGATTACTCTCATTAATGACTAAAGAATAGTCAATAGATCGTAATTCAACTTTTGTTTTTAACTCTTCATTCGTTTTAGTCTCTGATTCTTCTTCTACTGCTAAGTCGATTGAAAATTTAGAACCATCAATTAAATAAGAAATTGATTGAAATCCAGCTAAACCAATAAAGGTGAAAATGGAAACCACTAACATAAAAAAAGTTTTTCTGATTATCAAAGCCTATAAATTAGATAAACAAATTTAATGTTAAACGACCTGAATCCAATAATTGTTTGATTATTGAATTGTTAATCTTTCTAATTTTTAGGTGAAACTTCAATAATTAGAATTTCACCTTTGGAGTTTCCTGCAAATGATTTTGAGGAATTTGGAGCAAATCGGAGCGTATTTATGTTCTGATCAGATATTTTTGACCAGTTTTCCCCGTGGTCGTTTGAGAGATTAATTCCATTGGTTCCTCCAGCCAGCCAAATATCATCTTTCTGTGAATAATCAATCACAGAGCGGTAACCTGAAATTTTTGCTTTTGTATTGACCCATGACTTCCCATCATCTAAAGAAATAATTGGAAAATAGCTTGAATCAGGCTGTGTGTAATCGCCGCCAACTGCTATGATTTGCCCATTGCCTGAAGCAGCTATAGAATATATACCACTTGAAGGAGTTCCATGAACCATCGGTGTTGTTTTAGTTTTCCATTTAAAACCATTAGCTGAGGAAAAAATGCGTGTATTTTCTCCTCCAAATCCAATAAAAAATCGGCCTGTCTTACTAATTGCGATACAAGAACCACTTGCAGCAAATGCATTTTCTACCTTTAGTGGTTTTGGCACATCTATCGAGTCTATTCTTTTCCAGGTTTCTCCCCCATTCCCAGTTCTTAAAATAATGTGTCGACCTTTTAATTGGTCTCCCATTATAATTCCTTCCTTCTGGTTTTTAAAAGCAATTGAATTTAAAAAAGCAGCTGAGTCGTTATTTTCATAAACTAAATTCCAGCTTTCTCCTGAATTATTTGTTTTGTATACTCTAGCTGGAAATCCTGCACTTACTATAATGGCGATGTTTTCAGAAAAAGCATGAATTGATCTATAATCTAAGGAGTCATTGTCAGGTGCGCTGAGTTGCACCCAATTGATTCCGCCGTCAATAGTTTTTATGATGGTTCCTTTTGCTCCACTCATAAAAACGACTGCAGAATCTAGAACGCATATACCCCTTAAACTATTTGTGGTTGGGCTTATTTGCTTTATAATCTCAATATTTAATTCAAGCTCTTCTTTATGCTGTTTTTCAGTGCAAGAGATAATGCTAAAAAGAAGAAAGAAGGAAATTATTCTCATACTAGGATTAGTCGATTTCTCCAATCATATTTAAGGGATTTACCCATTCATCAAACTCCTCTGAGTTTAGGTAGCCCAAATTAATAGCTTCTTCCTTAAGTGTGGTCCCATTTTCATGAGCTGTTTTTGCAATTTTAGATGCTTTGTCATAGCCTATATGAGTATTTAAAGCTGTTACAAGCATTAAGGAGTTATTTAAATTCTCTTTTATTCTGGATTCATTAGGTTCTATTCCAAGAGCACAATTGTCATTAAAAGAAACACAAGAGTCACCTATCAATCGGGCAGATTCTAACAAATTTTGCGCCATCATTGGTTTAAATACATTCAATTGAAAATGTCCATTCATTCCTCCTGTTGTAACTGCTACATCGTTGCCTATAACTTGAGCGCAAACCATGGTTAGTGCTTCAGCTTGTGTTGGATTCACTTTTCCAGGCATAATAGATGAACCAGGTTCATTCGCAGGAATATTTAACTCGCCAATACCACATCTGGGACCTGAAGCCAACAAGCGGATATCGTTTCCAATTTTCATCAAACTAACTGCAAGTAATTTTAAAGCTCCATGAGTTTCTACAATAGCATCGTGTGCCCCTAATGCTTCAAAC
>CAYPJC010000007.1:0-12584 GCA_964410855.1 uncultured Flavobacteriales bacterium
AAAAAAAACTGATAGTGAAGCATTTGCGATTACATGTCCTTTAATCACCAAATCAGATGGGAGTAAGTTTGGAAAATCAGAAGGTGGGAATGTATGGTTAGATTCAACAAAAACATCACCTTATAAGTTTTACCAATTTTGGTTAAATACATCTGATGAAGATGCCTCAAAGTATGTTAGAATATTTACTTTAAAAACGAAGGAAGAGATTGAGATATTGGAAGATAAGCATAGAGTGGCTCCACATGAGCGGTTGTTACAGAAAGCTTTAGCAGAAGATATTACAATCAGAGTTCATTCAAAAGAAGATCTTGATAATGCAATAATAGCTTCGGAAATACTATTTGGAAATGCGACTTCAACTAATTTAGGCAAGTTGAGTGAAGGTGATTTTTTAAGTGTATTTGAAGGAGTACCGAAAGAAGAAATTTCGATTGCTGAATTAAATAAAGGGCATGCAATTATTGACTTTAGCGTTGATTGTGCCAAGGCTTTTAGTTCAAAGGGCGAAGCTCGAAGAATGATTCAGAATAATGGCGTTAGCATTAATAAGGAAAAAGTGAATTTAGAAAAGGTGATTACCAATAAAGACTTAATTCACCAGAAATACATCCTACTTCAAAAGGGTAAAAAGAATTACTTCCTGATCCATGTGGTTTAATCTTATAACTTTATTTGCTTTAACGTTCTCTTTGTCAGTTGGTCAAGGGGAAATTATTAATGATGACAATAAAAAGAGAATTTTAATCGTCCCGTTTGATGCCTTTGCTTTTCAATCCAAAATTGATATACCAATTATCATTTCAAGTAATCACCTTAATTCGAGTAATGAGATTTATATAACTTATAATAAACAAATCGCAAAAACGTTATCGGAATCTAGTCTACAATATTCTTTTTTGACATTACCAGATAGTGAAATAAAGAACCTGAGAATGCAAGTTCCAGTGGTATTTAAGGAAAGTCCCACAAGCCACTATGGAGTTGATTTAACCAAGCTATATCAAGAGGGTTTAATAACACAATTGTTACATGATTTTTCAGCAGATTACATATTATTTCTATGTCGATATGAAATAAACAATAGACTTTTTAGCAGTAGTAGAAGTTTCGATGGTTCTACTTTTGTTCAGTGGTCTTTACATAATATTGATTACGAATTGTACAATAGCGAAAAGCAATTAATTGCTTTAGCGGATTCGTATATCCTAAGTCCTAGAAGACCTACAGATACTACACATTTAACTCACGGAGTAAGAGCAGATGGGATGACAGATTCATATAAAAAATTAACTGAAGATATTATTTCTAAAATAGAGAAATACGAAGGGGAGCCTGTATATAAGATCAAAAAATAACTTAGGCAATTAATAGATTACATCCTCTTGCTTCAGAAGAATCGAAGCGTCCAAGTACTTCAAAACCTCTTTCATTGGCATATCTCCCAAGGTCGTCAGTTTGGATAAATGCACAGGAATAGATGTTTGCAAGGTCAATAATATTGATACCTCCAGTTTTCCCAATTTTGGTATAAGAAAAAGGGTCATCAATTTTTCTAATCATAACCTTCATCCATGAAGGGCAATAAAATATTCCGTTTCCTTTAGAGTAAGCTTGAGACAGAAGCTCTGTCATTCCATACTCTGAATGTATAGTTTTAGTTTGAAAGCTGTTACATAGTAGTTGATGTAATTCTTCCCTAATTAACTCTTTTCTCCGACCTTTCATTCCTCCAGTTTCCATTACTATTAGCTTGGGATTTTTTTTCGGCTTGAAAGAGTCTATAAAATCTAATAAGCCAAAAGAAACACCCATCAAAATAACTTTTTGTTTAGTTATTGCGAGTTCATTTAAGGTATTGTTTAACTCTTCTAAATTATTAAGGAAGAATCCACTTTCTTTATATCCACTTTTTTTAATCAAATCATTAACCATATATACTAAAGAGGAGTTATCTCTTTCTAGATAGGAAGGAAGCAAAGCCAAAATTCGATATTCATTTATATTACCATAGAATTTGATAAATGTTTTTAGAAAACTTTTTTTATAAATGTCAATTTCTTTAACGTAATGAATACTTTTTGTCGAAGAACTTGTCCCGCTGCTACTGAACTTTAGCTTAGCTCTAAAATTAGTTGTCTTAATTTTATGTGTCTTAAATAGGGAGATGGGGAGAAATGGAATCATCTCTAATGATTTGATCTGAAGAGGGTCAATATTTATATAGTTACAATATTTCTTATAAACGACATTGTTTTCAAATTGGAAATAAAATAGCTCTAATGCAGCCTTATTAAACTCATCATTCTTTAGTTTAGAAAACTGATTTTGAAACAGAATTGGATCAAATGAATAGCTCAAAGTATGGTAACCAGATTCTGATTAATTTTAAAGAGTGAAAATGAATGTAAAAATAGTATTCTGTTTTCTTTTCATAGGGGTTATTTTCTCCTGTAATAAAGACAATAATTTTTCGGATATACCTGAATTGGAGGTTCGCGATTTTTACAAAACTAGTTCAACAGTAGCTATTTGGAAAATTGGTTTTACAGATGGTGATGGAGATATTGGGGTAAGAAATAACCTTGATGCAAATAATTTTATAGTTAGTATATTTTCTATAGTTGATGGAGTTGCTATAGGACAAGAAGGCCAATCATATAGAATACCAGTTGTTGAAAATATAAGAACGACAAGAGGGATTGAGGGTGAATTTGAATTTCGAATAGAAACTGATTTACTATTACTTGATAGTATACCCATCGATAGTGCTTACTATAGGGCTTATGTTATTGATAGAGCTGGTAATGAGAGTAATGTTGTTGAAACTCCAATTTTTAAAACTAGCTGATTTCTCCTGCCGATGGTTCACTTATGCTCTTCTATTGGCTTTTCTTAAGCCAGTTTCGCATTTTATTTATTGCCTAAATTAAAAATTCAAGGGGGAAATTCTAATCTCTTCAACTAAAGTGGAGTCGCCAAGCATAGATAAAGTGCTTACAATTTTTGCTATTTCTTCTGCTTGAATCATCTTCTTTCTATTGACTTTAATTCCATCCCAAGAAGACGTATTAACAGCTCCTGGGTATATACAAGTAACCTTGATGCCTTTCATCCTTAATTCTTCTCTCAATCCATCATTCCAGGCTTTAAATGCATGTTTGGAAATAGAATAAGAAATGGCTTCTTTTTCGGCCTTTAAACTCATGACAGAGCCAATATTAATAATGGTTGAATGTGGATTTATTTGCAGATTAGGTAATATTTTTTTAGTCAGGTTTATGCTGCTAAATAAGTTGATTTCTAGAAGCTTATTAAGTTCCTGTTGATTTATTTGGCTGGGTTCATCTAACTTATATTCACCTAGATTATTTATTAGAAGGGCGATTGGTTGTGAGCTTATCTCTAATTTTTCTATTTGACTTAAATCGGCAAGGTCAATACTTCTATACTCATGATTTGAATCTTTTGTTTTTAACTCTTTCGTTAGCTTTATTAAATTTTCTTCGTCTCTAGCAAGCAGCAGTAAGTCAAAACCATTACTTGCTAACTCTGTTGCTATAGCTTTTCCAATTCCTCTTGTAGCTCCTGAAATAACTGCTTTCATAGGGCTCAAATTTAGGAAAACAAATCGCTAAGAGAAGATGTCTAATATCCCTTGTGACTTTTTATTATTCACTTGAACCCGTATTATGCAATAGAAAATTTATTACGTCCTGAAACTGTTTCAAAATATACCGTTCCACTACTTTTTGTAGTTTAACCATAGCAGTGCTATGCTAAAACTACGCAAAAGTCATATTTCATTACAGTTTCAACCCTCATTACAAAGTTCTATTACATAATTCGGGTTTAATTTGGCCACTAAGAAAATGAGCCATTCAAAAAGAATATTAGTTGCCCCTTTGAATTGGGGTTTGGGTCACGCCTCTAGATGCGTTCCAATTATCAATCAATTGATTGAATTAAATTGTGAAGTAATTATTGCGGCTGATGGGGGAGCTCTAAATTTTTTGGAAATGGAGTTTCCAAACTTAAAATCAATAAGGCTGCCTGACATTAATCTAAGGTATTCAAAATTTTTACCAATTGGTTTACATCTCCTATTTAAAATTCCATCATTTTTTTCTTCAATTAAAAAAGAGAATAAGAAAATCAAAGAAATTATTGAGCAATTTAAGATTGATGCAATTATTTCAGATAATAGATATGGTATATATAGCAAGTCAATTAAATCCGTTCTGATTACTCACCAAATTAATATCCAAATACCTTTTTTTAAGAGAATCATAAATTCTACAATAGAAAATTTAATTTCAAAATTTAATCATTGTTGGATTCCTGATTATGAAGGAGATATTAATTTAAGTGGGGAATTGTCTCATTCCAAAACCAATTTAAAGAACATTACATATATAGGGCCTCAATCGAGATTTCAGGAAATGGATAGTCAAGCAAGGCCGACACGGCGATTAGCTGTAGTGCTTTCAGGGCCTGAGCCTTCACGCTCTAAATTTGAAAAAAGAATATTGAATCAACTTAAATCATTTAAGGAGGAAATATTAATTATTAGAGGAAAGATAAATGAAGGAAAAAAGGAAGTAAGAGTCAATAATTACATTACCATGATTGGATACTTAACTGCAAAAGAGATGCAGGAGGAAATTTTAAATTCGGAGGTTGTATTATGCCGCTCAGGCTATTCATCTGTTATGGATCTATTTAAATTAAAAAAGAATGCAATCCTCGTTCCTACACCTGGCCAAGCTGAACAAGAATATTTGAGTAGATATTTAATGAAGAAAAGTATTTTCTATTGTGTAGATGAATCAAAACTAAATATTAGAGAAGACCTCAAAAAAGCGCTTGAAATTAAAAATGACATGAAAATGGTTGAGCCTGATAATTTAGATCAAATTCTCAAAGATTGGCTAAAAGAAGTTTAATCAATAAACGTTCGCTTTACTCTAGATCCTATGCTTGTTAATGCTTCATAAGTAATCGTTTTCTGCGCACTTGCATAATCATGAATCGATTTCTTTCCCCCAAATATGAGAACTTCACTTCCAATATTAACTTTTTTGTCACCGAGAAATACCATGCTTAAATCCATACAAATATCCCCTATTATTGGGTATAGCTCTCCATCAATTTCTACTTCCCATGCTTGATTACTTAAATTTCGATTAAATCCATCTGCATATCCTATAGCTAAAGTAGCTACATAGCCATCTCTTGGAGCTCTTCCGCTTCTGCCATAACTTATAGAATCTCCTTTTTTTACTTTTCTGACAGCGGAGATAATTGTTTTTAATTTACATATGGGTATGAGCTTGCTACTTAATAATGGATCTGATGAAGCTCCATACAAACCAATGCCTATGCGAACCATATCATATTGAAAGGAATTAAACCTTTCAATGCCAGAACTATTTAAAGCGTGTATGATTGTTTTATTGGTAACGAGTTTTTTAAGTTTTGATATAATCTTATTAAAAAGATCTAATTGCCCATGTGTGAATTCGTCTTGCTTTGAAAGAGAAGTGCTGCTTAGGTGGGTCATGATTGATTTAACTCCAACACAGTTATTTTTTAGCATGGTTGATTCAAGCATTTCAACTTCAGAATGTTCGAAGCCTAAGCGATTCATTCCTGTATTAAACTTGAGGTGAATGGGGTAATGCTTCTTCGATAATGAAGGGTGTGTATTTAAATATTCAATAAATGAATTTAAACTTTCTATGCTGTGAATTTCTGGTTCTAAGCAATGAAGCACCATTTCTTCCCATGAATCATGAGAAGGGTTTAAAACCATAATTGGTAATTCAATGCCGTTTTTTCTCAACTCAATTCCCTCAGCTAGATAGGCGACGGCTAAATAATCGCATACTTTTTTTTCTTCTACTTTTTCTTCTAATTGAATTTCACCGATTCCATAGGCTGAAGCTTTTACCATTAACATCAGTTTTGTTCCTGTATTCAATTTGTTTTTGAAATAGTTTAGGTTGTGCTCAACTGCTTTCCAACTTAACTCTAAAGTAGTTTCGCTAATCATATTTTGTTACCGGTATTTAAAAAACAGCTTCTACAGAGCGGCTCGTAACTATCCGTTTCACCTAGCATTACTAGCGTATCATTTATCTTCGTTCGATGAGAATGGTTTGCTAAATCGCCGCACCTCACGCAAATGGCATGAAGTTTAGTTACATATTCGGCAGTAGCTAATAAAGAAGGGATTGGTCCAAAAGGCTTGCCCTTAAAGTCCATATCTAGGCCTGCAACAATAACTCTGACTCCTTGATTGGCAAGCCGGTTGCAAACACCAACTAATTCCATATCAAAAAACTGGGCTTCATCTATGCCAATGACTTGCTCATCATTTATTAGTAAGGGTATATTTGCTGATGCTGGAACAGGAGTGGAGTGAATTTGATTTTCATCATGAGAGACTACAGCCTCTTGATCATATCGGACATCGATTTGAGGTTTAAAAATCTCAACTTTTTGTTTAGCAATTTTGGCGCGTTTTAATCGACGAATTAACTCTTCAGTTTTTCCTGAAAACATTGATCCACAGATGACTTCAACCCAACCTTTGCGTTTTTTAGAATTTATTGTATTTTCGAGGAACATTTAAGATATTTTTCCCAATTTTATAGGATTACAAAGGTATTATTTATCCATAACAATCAAGCAAGCATGGACATACAAACAAAGAGAGAAGAAATTCAAGCATTGATTGATAATATTAAGGAGCATTCCGATAGACTAAAGCCTTCAAAAAACCTTCCTTTATTGGAGTTGAGCGTAATTTTGTCGAAGATAACTCAGTTGCATGAGAAGACTCTCATTCTAAAATATCTTGCTGAAGTTCGTCAAAATCATGAAGAGGAAGAGTTCGGATCTAGTCCTATTTTTCAAAAAGAGATAGATGAAGAAGACGATAACGAATCAGATGAAGTTATCGAAACAAAGCTTTCAATTGATGAAGATAAATCTTTAATCGCAGAATCTGAAGATGAGGCGGAATCTGAAAGCAATCATGATCAAGAAATGGAAGATGTTTCTGGCCTCGATCTAATTATTAGTGATAAGGTTGAAAATATTATTCATGAATTTGAGTCTGAAGAAGAGTTGCCATCAAAACCTGATTTAAACGAGGCTTTTACTGAAGAGGAAGATTCAAGCTTAAGCGATCAACTTCAAAAACAGCCTATTCAAGACTTGTTGACGGCGATTGGCTTAAATGAAAGGTACTTATATGCTAATGAATTGTTTAATGGAGATATAGAGGATTTTCGTTCGGTAATTAGACGCTTAAATGAATTTGAAAGTGGGAAAGATGCAAAGGCCTACTTTGATAATGAGCTTAAGGAAAGTTATAATTGGGAAGCGGATAACAAATTGGTGAAAGCCCTATATTTATTAGTTGATCGCAGATATAACTAAGAACTAGCCACCTAAGTATAAACTTTACCGACTATCAAGCTAGTTTAACTTCTAAGCTTTCTAAATGTTATTTTTATCATCATAAAATAATAATCTGACGATGAAAATTAGATTTCTACCTACTGTTTTTCTGGCACATCTTTCTCTGTTTTTATTAGGGAGTTTGAACTTAAATGCGCAAGATAAAGTTTGGAGTTTAGAAGAGTGTATCTCCTATGCCATTGAGCATAACATCCAAATTCAACAAAATAAAATTAACCAAGAAGTATCAAAACAAGACGTTGCTGCTGCTCGATATGGACTAGCCCCTAATTTAAATGGGTTTACTAGTTTTGGGTACAATTTTGGACAAGCAATTGACCCTTTTACTAATGAATTTGCTACAAACCAAGTTGCAACAGGTTCTGTCTCGCTTTCATCAAATGTTGTTCTATTTAATGGGTTTAATAATATTAATGCAGTAAAAAGGAGTCAAGCTAACTTAAAAGTGGCTGAATTTAATTTAGAAAAAATAAAAAATGATATTTCATTAAATATTGCTAACCAATATTTAAGAATATTATTTAATAAAGAACTTCTAAAAAATGCTGATAATCAGTTAAAAGTCACTCAAGTGCAAAAAGAACGAGTTAATAAACAAGTTCAAGCTGGCAGTTTGCCTGAAGGAGACTTGAAAGATATAGAAGCGCAATATGCGACTGAAGAGCTACAAATAATAAATGCCGAGAATGACTTAAATCTAGCAAAGCTGAATTTAGCGCAATTGCTTCGATTAGAAAGCGCAGAAGGGTTTAGAATTGAAACGCCTAATCTTAATAATTTCAAAAGTGTTTCGCAATTGATCAGTCCGGAGTCATTATATGCTACGGCTTTACAAATAATGCCCGAAGTAAAAAGTTCAGAATATAATTATTATAGTTCCCAAAGATCAAAATTAATAGCTCAGGCAGGATATACACCAAGTCTTAGTTTATCAGGTTCTATTGGTTCAGGGTATTCTGGGAATAATAGAGAGATCTCAGGATTTGCCAATCCATCAATTGTAGGCACAGGGTCTTTCGTAGAAGGGACAAATAATAGAGTTGTGAGATTTGAAGCTGACCCAATCTTTGATGACAAAAAGTTTACTAATCAGCTTGATGATAATTTTAATAAGTCTTTATCTTTAAGGCTGAATATTCCAATTTTTAATGGCTTAACTGCACGAACAAATGTTCAAAAGGCAAAATTGCAAATGCAAAGTGCTGAGCTAGATTTAGAAAACACTAAATTAGCATTAAGGCAAAACATCGAATCTGCTTATAATGATGCTACATCAGCACTTAAAAGGTATAGGGCTGCAGAAAAATCAGTTGATGCTTTAAAAACTTCTTTTAGTTATACTCAACAGAGATTCGATGTTGGCTTGGTCAATTCATTTGAATTTAATAGTGAAAAGAATCGCTTGAATAATGCAGAATCTGAGTTATTACAAGCAAAGTATAGCTATATATTCAGCACTAAAATTCTAGATTTTTATCAAGGAAAGGCATTTAAATTAGATTAAACATAAGTATTTATGAAAGGGAAAAAGTGGATATTTATATTAGGCGGATTAGTTATTGCACTTATTGTCGCTGCGGTAATTAAAGGTAAATCATCTGTAAAGGAAAAAGATGTGTCAACTGAAAAAGTTGAAAAGCGCACTATAATTGAAACAGTTGCTGCAAGTGGCAAGATTCAACCAGAAACAGAAGTAATTATTAGCTCTGACGTTTCAGGTGAAATTGTAGAAATGTCTGTTAGAGAGGGCGATCATGTTAAAACTGGCGACTTATTGTTAAAAATAAACCCTGATCTTGTTGAATCTGCTCTTAACAGAGCAGAAGCATCTTTAAATACAAGTGGAGCTAATCTGGCTGGTGCCAAAGCTAGATTGTCACAATCTAAATCCCAGTTTTCGAATGCCAAAGCTTCTTTTGAGCGATCAAAGAAATTACATGGAGACAAGGTTATATCCGAATCTGAGTTTGATCAAGCTCTTTCAAACTTTGAAGTTGCGGAAGCTGAGGTGTCTGCTGCAAAAGAAAGTGTTCAAGCGGCTAAATTTAATGTGCAAAGTGCGGAAGCAACCTTGAGTGAGGCTGAAGAGAATTTAGGTAGAACATCTATTTATTCGCCAATGTCTGGAACGATTACAAAATTGAATAGAGAAGCAGGTGAAAGAGTAGTAGGTACGGCTCAAATGGCTGGTACAGAAATTATGACTGTTGCTGATTTATCTGTCATGGAGGTTGCGGTTGAAGTTAACGAGAACGATATAGTCCGTGTTAATTTAGGAGATACCGCGGAAATAGAGGTTGATGCGTATTTGGGAGATGAGTTTAAGGGGGTAGTAACGGAAATTGCGAATTCGGCAAATATAAGCGGAGTAAGTGCCGATCAAGTAACAAATTTTGATGTCAAAATTCGAATAATACCCGCTTCTTACAAAAAATTAATAATAGATACTCTGGATGTAAATTCTCCTTTTAGACCAGGTATGTCGGCAACAGTTGATATACAAACTAACACTGCCGGGAATATTATTGCAGTTCCTATTCAATCGGTTACAACAAGAAAAGATACCTCTTTGATAATGGAAGAAAATAAAGGAGGAAATCTAGATGATGATTCTGATTTAAGAGAAGTGGTATTTGTATTAGATAGCGGTATAGCAAAACAGCTTTATGTTAAGACTGGAATACAGAATACTATGTATATCGAAATAATTGAGGGGATAGAAGAAGGTCAAGAGGTAATTACTGCCCCCTATTCGCTTGTATCAAAACGTCTAAATGATGGTGACAGGGTTAAGGTTGTAAAGAAGGAAGATTTATATTCTAAGAAAAAAGAGTAATTATGGCATTTGTTTTGTCCATTGAAACCTCAACTACAGTATGTTCTGCAGCGCTTTTTAATGACAAAAATCTCCTCATTTTAAAAGAAGAGGATGGAGCCTATTCTCATGCTGAGAAGCTAGCAGTTTTTATTGAAGAAATCTTCAATGAATCTCAAATCTCCTCAGCAGAATTGTCTGCTGTAGCAGTTAGCAAAGGTCCTGGGTCTTATACCGGTCTCCGAATTGGAGTTTCATTAGCGAAAGGGATGTGCTTTGCTTTAAACATCCCATTAATTTCCATTGATACATTACAAAGCATGGCTTGGGCTGCAAAGCAGAAATTGGATGAACCAGGATTGCTTAGCCCAATGATTGATGCTAGGCGCATGGAAGTTTATACTGCGTTGTTTGATATTGACATGCACCCACTAAATAAAGTGGATTCAATAATTATCGACGAAACCTTTTTAATGGATAGAGTTAAAGAGGGTGTTGTTTTTTTATTTGGTAATGGAGTAGAAAAAACACTCCCTATACTAACGCATGAAAATTTCGTTTACTTAAACAATATTTTACCTTCAGCATCTAATCTTGGAGTCCTTGCATTTGATAAATATGTAAAAGGAGAATTTGTAGATGTGGCCTATTTCGAACCCTTTTACTTAAAAGAGTTTATTGCTCTAAAAGGCAAGAAATTAGTTTAGGTTATCTCTTTGCAGTATTTCTGATAGCAAGGGAAAGTCAACTTATTGAACTTGTTTAAAAATTATTTTGTACTTTTCTATTTAGTAATCTGAGCTTGGTATAAGAAAAAAGCTAAACGTCTAAAAGTCAGATCGTCATTACGAAAATTGTAAACGTTAGTGCAATAATTTGAAGTAATCTAACCGTTTAACTGAGATTGCTTTCCTCCTCCGGCGGACAAGCGTTCATTCAGTTGCACTTCACTCATCGCAATGACGTAGTTTATTGATTTGAGAACTGTTTTAAATATTAGCTGTTTTATTTAAATTTGAATCATGAGAAAGCTATTACTCAGTATTGTTTTTATTTCCATTTCTCTATTTGGGATAAGCCAAGAAAATGAGACGAATAAAATTATTTGGAGTGATTGGTATCGTTTAGAATGGTCAGACTTTTCTTTAATTACTGAGTCTGAGACTGAATCTAAAATTGCTGCGCTTTCAAGCATTGGGCTAATTCATGAATTTGTATCTGATGGTGAAGCCTCAATGACTATAACAATCAATGTTTGTTTCATAAAAGACGAATCTTGGTCCAAGGAAGAACTTCAAAATAAGGTACTACTTCAACATGAGCAGTTGCATTTTGATATTGCGGAATTACATCGAAGAATGATTGTTAAGCAGTTAATGAAGGCAGAGTTTACGAAGTCTAATTATGAGCAGAAGTTAAAAGATATAATCAACAATATTTGGAAGAATAGTTACCGGAAGATGCAAGATAAATATGATAAGGAAACAAACTATTCAAGAGTGTTTAAAGCTCAAATTAATTGGAATAAATTCGTTTCACAACAATTAAGAAATTTAGAAGATTACGCATTTACCGAAATTGAAGTTAGTCTTATCAATTTTGACTAAAAAAGGCATATTCAATTCGATAGATTTTTATTTTTTTTAAGATTAAATTTCGTTCAATTATTGCCTTTGGCAATCCTTCTGTTGAGTATGTAAAACCATATTTTTTCAATAATTCTTCTCCTGAATAAAAACTAACAAGGTTCAATTTATTGTTCTTGTATTCGATTCTAATTTCATCTTTATTTTCTTTGTGACTACCTATTTTAATAATCGAAATTATCGTGTCATTTCGATAGTGATAATTAATCTTTGTATAAGTCTGATTTCGATGATAGGATTTTCGTTTTTCAATCAATCTCCCATTTGAGTTGTATTTAAGATCTAAATAAAGAAAAGGCTTATGAAGTATATTTAATGTTGTTGTCCTAATTTCATTAGCCTTTTTCTTATGCTCGAAATAATGAAGATAAGAAGTGTCACTTTTATTATTAGCGACGTCTATCTTGAGCTCTCTAGCTAAACCATTTTTGTCATAGAAATAGATATAGTCGAATAAAAAAGGCCCATGTTTTTCAGACTTCTTAATTAGCCGATGCTCCTGATTATACTTAAAGATATGGATTATGGTGTCAATGCTGCTTTTAAGTGGAATAGCTTTGTAGCTAACAACTAATTGCCCATTTTTGTTAAATTCATAGTGTAAAAATGATTTTTCTGCTTTAAAATGCATT
>CAYPJC010000007.1:12594-18523 GCA_964410855.1 uncultured Flavobacteriales bacterium
CCATCTTTCTTTTCGCTATCCCAAATGTGGATGGCTGCTATGTTTTTATTTTTCACAATGGAGTCATTAAAAAACCCTTCATTAGATAGCCATTCTTTCTCTAAAGATAAAAGCTGTCCAAAGCTTAATAGTTGAATCAGTGAAAAAAAGGCAAAAAGAGTAAGCTTCATCTAGGACTTTAAAGAACAATTAAGGTAAAAACTGTTCAATTGCTTTTCTTGGATCTGTTACAGGAAATTGGCAAACTTTATTTTCACATACGAAGATTGTCGTTTGTCCTTCCATCCATTTTCCTTCTAATAATGCAATGCTTTCTTCTTCTTTGTCTTGACCAAGAATAATTTTATTCGGTGAAAAAACGTTGTGCAATTCTAAAACAACCTGTTTAGCTTCTTGTCCACAAACCGCTACTTCATAAAATGGATTTGAAAGTTCTAATAATAAATTGGCCCAATTTGAATATGAAGGTAGATAGGTGTTAAGCTGAGGAATCATGTTAGCTAACATCTGGCGACTAATTTCTTTGTATTCTTTATTGTCAAAATATAGGCCTAAACGAAAGGCTGATCTGGCTATAGAGCTGTTTGATGATGGGATAACATTATCAGTTAATTCTTTTTTTCTGGCAAATAATTCTGGATCTTCATTACTTGTAAAGTAAAAAAGACCACTTTTCTCATCATAAAAATGAACCTTTGTGTATTCGAATAAATCACTTGCAGCAAACAACCATTTATCTTTTAAAGTTGCTTCGTACAACTTTATAAATGCTTCTATTGTGAAACTGTAATCTTCCAAGTATCCATTAATGTTTGAAGTCCCTTCTTTATAATTATGCCATAAACCTCCATCTTTTTTAGATTGATTTTCAATAATAAAATTAGCATTCATCAAGGCTAATTCTAAGTATGATTCCTTTCCAAAGCTGAAATAAGCATCAACTAACCCACTAATCATAAGTGCATTCCAAGAAGTAAGTGTTTTGTCATCTAAACCTGGTCTTACTCTTTTTTCTCTTTCTATTAATAGTTTCCCTTTAATTGCTTTTATTTTAAGTTCATAATCCTCAATGGTTAATGAGGCTTCTGTTGCCAAGGTTTTATTTTCTTTATCTCTTAAAAGAATATAATTGCCATCTTCCCAAAGTCCTTTTTTATTGATGTTAAAATAATTTTTAGCAAGATCAAAATCATCCTTTAGTAGTGTTTTCAATTCCTCTTTTTTCCAAACATAAAACTTGCCTTCTTCCCCTTCCGAATCAGCATCTAGTGCTGAATAGAATGCGCCTTTGTCATCACTTAATTCACGGTTTACAAATTCAATAGTCTCGTCAACTATTTGCTCATAAAGAGGATTCTTGGTTAATCTATAAGCTTTAGAATAGAGTGAAACGAGCTGAGCGTTATCGTAAAGCATTTTCTCAAAATGAGGCGCTTTCCATTTAGTGTCCGTTGAATATCGTGCAAATCCACCACCTACTTGATCATAAATTCCACCAAAAGCCATTTTATCCAATGTTTTAATTGAATGATTAATAACGGATTGGTCGTTTTGATAAAAACCATAGTTTAAAAGAAATTCATAGTTAGATGGTATTGGAAACTTAGGTGCGTGGTTGTTTCCGCCATAAATAGGATCAAATACACTTTGCCATTTTACAAGGCCTTCCTTCAAACTATCTACACTAAAGCTAACATTGCCTTCTACTTTTTCTATTAACTCAGTTTGCTGAACACCAAGACTTAGTTTACTGGCATATTCTTCAACTTTTTCAGGACTTTCAGTGTACAGGTTAATAATTTTATCCAAGACATCAATCCATCCTTTTTTTGGAAAATAAGTGCCTCCATAAAATGGCCTGCCGTCGGGTGTTGCAAAGCAGTTTAAAGGCCAACCACCCCTACCTGTCATCAATTGAACAGCATCCATATACACTTGATCGATATCTGGGCGCTCTTCTCTATCTACTTTTATACATATAAAATTTTCATTCATCAGTTTTGCAACTGCCGAATCCTCAAAACTTTCATGTTCCATAACATGGCACCAATGACAAGCTGAGTAACCAATACTAATTAATAGTGGCTTATTTTGCGACTTAGCAAGCTCCAGAGCATCTTTCCCCCATGGCATCCAATTAACTGGGTTATGGGCATGCTGAAGAAGGTAAGGACTAGTTTCTTTAATAAGCGAATTTGTATGTTTGTGCTTCTTTTCAGGATTTTTATTTTGTGGCATAGTGCATTGATTAATTAATAAACCAACTAATAAAATGATAAAAGTTCTCATAGCTTCACAAAAGTCGTGATTATTAACAAGGTAATACTGAATATCTTAATATTAGCTTGTGTTCTTAACAACATTGATTTTACTAAATTTGGTAAATGCATAATATTCAAAAGCTAGTTTTTCTTATCAACCTAATTCTGATTGGTTTTACAAGCCATGCTACCCATCTTGTTGGTGGTTATTTCACATATAAGTGTCTTGGGGCTGCTAATGCTACAGAAGTAGACTATGAGATTACCTTTAGACAATATAGAGATTGTCAGAATGGTAACCCACAAGCGCCTTTAGAAGATACTATTCCATTATCAATATTTAATTCCAGCAATGTTTTAGTTCGAGTAGATACTATTTTAAGAAAATTTACGAACCAAATTCCAGATAACATCAACAACCCTTGTGTGGTTCAAAGCCCTGATGTTTGTGTTGAGGAAGGCGTATCAACAGATACAATTAGATTATTAAGAAATGCTGGGTTTTTAATTGTCTTTCAAAGATGTTGTAGAAATGGTATAATTGATAATATTACAAATCCTGGAGACCAAGGAGCTACGTATACTGCATTTATTCCAAGTTTTAATTCTGTTGGGTGCAATTCAAGTCCAACCTTCAATAATTTCCCTCCTATTGTTTTATGTTCACAATTCGATGTTAACCTAGATCTATCGGCAAGTGATGCCGATAATGATTCGCTGGTTTATTCTTTTTGCGCCCCATTAAATTATCCGATTACAAATGGTCAACCCTTACCAAATCCAGCTTTTGCCCCACCTTATGCAAATATTCCATTCGAATTTCCACAAACTGCAACAAATCCAATTCCATCTAACCCGCAGATATCTATTAATTCATCAACGGGAAAACTTACTGGTGCGCCCACAAGCATAGGTAATTACGTTGTAGGGTTTTGTGTAGAAGAATACAGAAACGGAGTTTTGTTATCAACCACTACCAGAGATATTCAAATTAATACAGGTAATTGCAGCCCTGCGATAATTAATGCTGTTCAAAGTCAGGAGCAATTGTGCACAGGCTTAGGTGTAAATTTTACTAACCAATCTTTTTCCGCAGATTTAGATACCTTGTTTTATTTTTGGAATTTCGGTGACCTAACTACTTTAGCCGATACATCTACTGAAGAGGATCCATTTTATATATATCCTGATTCTGGAAATTATACCATCACATTAATAGTGAACCCTGGATTTTCATGCGCAGATACCTCTTATATATTATTTAGAGTGGATAGTGTTCTAAATCCTCTATTGGAACAAAATGGAAATTATTGTGCTACTCAGAATAGTGTAGATTTTTCTGTAGGCGGTGCATTTTCTAGTTCTGCTACCTTCTTATGGAACTTTGATAGTCGGGCTAGCATTCCTTCAAGCATTCAAGATAGTGTATTTGGTGTTACTTTTCCTGATGAAGGAGTTTATTCCGTTCAACTTATAGTGAGTCAAGGTAACTGTTCAGATACTATTGTTGACTTTATCCAGATTTATAACAACCCAACAATTGATTTTAGCTTTGATACAACTGCAGGATGTTATCCCTTTCCTGTTCAATTCAATAATTTATCAATTGTTGGAGGAAGTGTAGAATATGAGTGGAGTTTTGGTGATGGAAATTCGTCTCAATTAGTTAATCCTCAGAATATTTACACCTCAAATGGCCTATTTGATGTTGAATTAACTTTACGAACAACAGATATGTGCGTTGACACCTTATCCTTATTAATTCCTGATGCGGTTGATGTGTCCTTAGATTCTAGCAAAAACAGTGTTGATTTTGACTTTTTTCCGAAAGAAGGATGTGCTCCACTATCTGTTCAGTTTTCTGACTCCTCTTTTACTGAGGGAGCAGCAGAATATGCTTGGGATTTTGGAGATGGGACAGGCTCATTTGATCAGAATCCAATAAATATATACTCAGACACTGGATATTACAGCATTGGCTTAGTCTTGTTTTCTACCACCAAATGTATTGATACACTTCGGTTAACAATTGACAGTGCTATCCGAGTTCTTCCGGAACCAATTGCTGATTTAGTGGTTTCTGACTCAGCATTACCCGTAAAACAAGCAAATTTCGTCTTTGATGGTACAAATAGCCAATTTGCAGATGAATCTTATTTTCAAATTAATGGAATAGAGGTAAGTACTGATAGTATTTTAAATTATAGTTTTTCAGATACAGGAACCTATTTGGTTGATTACATTGTTTCGAATCAGTTTGATTGCAAGGACACTAGCTCAGCTAAAATTCTGGTTTTTGATGAATTTGAATTTATAGTTCCCAATGTATTTTCACCTAATGGAGATGGTATAAATGATCGATTAGAAGTGAGGGCTTGCGGAGTTTATGAGTATGATATTAGCATATTTGACCGGTATGGCTTAGTGGTTTTTAGAAGTAATTCCATGAATATAAATTGGGACGGTAGAGTTGATGGAAAAGCTGTAAATTCTGGAGTATTTTTCTATGTCATCACAATTAAAGATTTTAGAGGAGAGTTTATTAACTATAAAGGAGAGGTGACTCTTCTAACCGATTAAAATAATTTTAGTGGCACCTTTCCGCTATGGCTTACTTCAATTTTTCGCTTCAATAAAAAAGCTTTCCCAACTATGTAACCCTCAATCTTAAAATCAATGTTGTCTTTTCCAGATGCAGTAATGCCGATGAGCATTGGAATTGCATTTGGACTCATGTCCTTGTTGCTGCTTCTTAATACAACGGTATAATATTCTTCTGAATTAGCAGGTATTTTTAAATTTCCTTCTATACTTGCTATTCCAAGTTTCTTGCCCTTAACATAAAAATTAAACTCTGAATCTACAACGCTCAATTTAAAATTATTGGGGTTGTATATTTTAATTTCAGATTCAACGCTTAAGCCTTTGTTCGAAAAGTCTAACAGCTTAATGCTTTTTATATCTTTGATTTCCACATCTTTGTAGTCGAAACAAGCTGTTAGGCTTATCGAAAGGATAGTCATGAATAAAAATGCTTTTAGTGTTTTATACATTTTTTATTTTATTAGCATAACTATCATAGAAGTAAGATATTGTTTCAATTCCTTTTAGAAAATTATCAATTCCGAAGTGTTCGTTTGGTGAATGAATAGCATCAGTGTCTAAGCCAAAACCTAGTAAGATTGATTTTAGTCCAAGAACTTCTTCAAATAAAGCTACAATTGGAATACTTCCTCCTGCTCTAACTGGAACGGGTCTTTTGCCAAAAGTTTTAAAAATTGCGTCACTCGCGGCTTCATATTCTGGAATATCTATTGGCATAACGTATGGTTCTCCGCCATGATGAGGAGAAACTTTGACGCTTACTGATTCAGGAGCAATAGATTCAAAATGATTTTGAAATAAGGCCGTTATTTCAGCATCAGATTGATTGGGTACCAAGCGCATTGATATTTTCGCATTCGCTTTTGATGGTAGAACAGTTTTAGCACCTTCACCAATATAACCACCCATATTCCATTCACATCAAGTGTTGGGCGAATTCCAGTTCTCTCAATAGTGCTATATCCAGATTCACCTGAAACAGCTTTGATCCCTAATTTTGACTTATAATGTTCTAAATCAAAAGGAGTTTTTGCCATTAATTCTCTTTCCTCTTTACTGGCATC
>CAYPJC010000007.1:18585-20458 GCA_964410855.1 uncultured Flavobacteriales bacterium
ACATAAAATATTTATTGGATTTCCAACAGCTCCCCCATAAACACCAGAATGCAAATCCCTATTTGGGCCAGTTACTTCAACCTCCAAATAACTTAGACCTTTAAGTCCGGTTGTAATTGAAGGATTCTCTAAAGAAAGCATTGAAGTGTCAGAAATCAAGATGATGTCTGATTTTAACTTTTCCTTATTCGCGGAAATAAATTTTTCTAAATTTTGCGAACCAACTTCTTCTTCACCTTCAATGATGAATTTAACATTGCAAGGGAGTTGCTCCGTTTGCATCATTAATTCAAATGCTTTAATATGCATATACATCTGACCTTTGTCATCTGCGGCGCCTCTTGCAAAGATTTTATTGTCTTTAATAACAGGTTCAAAGGGAGGGCTGTCCCACAAGTCTAAAGGATCAGGTGGTTGAACATCGTAATGTCCATAAACTAAAATGGTAGGCTTGCTCGGATCAATTAACTTTTCTCCATATACTACAGGAAATCCGTCGGTTTGACATAACTCGGTGTTATCAGCACCAGCAGCAGCTAGCAATTTTTTAACTTCTTCAGCTGCTTCAATAACGTTTGACTTGTAGCTAGAATCGGCGCTAACTGAAGGTATTTTTAAGAGTTCAACTAACTCATCAATAAACCTTTCTTTGTGCTTTTGGATATATTCTGAAACTTCTTTCATAAACTAAAATTGAAGGTTAAACCCGGATTATACATTAGAAAATCTATTCTGAGCTGAGATCTCTTCAAAATAGGACTCTGTGTTTCATTTTTTGATTTAACCATAACAATGCTATGCTTAAATCAATAAAATATCCTATTTAATTGAGCTTTCAACTCTCATAACGAATTCCTAATACATAATTCGGGTTAAAATTACGACTTGAATATTGCAATAAACAATATCTCAGGCTTAATCTGAGAAAGAAATAAGGGTTATTTAGATAAGTATTTTTCCAGTCATTTCTGCGGGTATATTTAATGACATCATTTTGAGAATAGTAGGAGCTACATCAGCTAATTTACCACTGGCAATTGAATGATAATTTGGATCTATTAATATAATGGGAACAGGATTAGTTGTATGAGCTGTGTTTGGAGTCCCATCTTCATTTACTGCAAAGTCTGCATTTCCATGATCAGCAATAATTATAAAAGAATATTGATGGGCTAAGCCACATTCAATGATTTGCCCTAAGCAGGAATCCACTTTTTCAACTGCTTTTTTTATTGCACTAAATACTCCGGTATGACCAACCATATCAGGATTTGCAAAGTTCAAGCAAATGAATTCAGCGCTTTCAGAATTTATCTCATTTATTACTTTTAAAGTGATTTCATCTGCACTCATTTCGGGCTGAAGATCATAAGTAGCAACCTTTGGCGAATTGGCCATTAAACGGTTTTCTTTTTCAAATGGGGCTTCTCTACCACCGGAAAAAAAGAAGGTTACATGAGGGTATTTCTCAGTTTCAGCAATTCGAATTTGTCGAAGACCATTTTGACTAATTACTTTTCCTAGGGTGTTTTTTAAGTTGTCTTTATTAAACAACACATGAACATCTTTAAATCGATCGTCATAATTGGTCATAGTTACAAAATAGAGTGGCAATTTTTTCATTTCGAACTCTAAGAAATCTTCTTGATGGAGAGCCCTAGAAATTTCTCTGCACCTATCCGTTCTATAATTAAAAAAGATTACTACATCTCCCTCCTTAATTGTTGCTAAAGGGTCTCCTTCTTTATTTACAATAACAGTTGGGTTTAAGAACTCATCTGTTATGTCCTCTTTATAATAATCGTCTATTGTTTGATTAATGTTATTGCTTTTAGTTCCAATTCCTTTCACCAATAAATCATACGCCTTTTTG
>CAYPJC010000008.1:0-15268 GCA_964410855.1 uncultured Flavobacteriales bacterium
GAACTTCTCCGCGATTAATTTCAAAAAATCGATCATAATCATTGCAGGTAGCTTCATTTACTTCAGCCGTCCCTGTTGTATCCAAAGGTCCTGTCCAAAAATCAACGCCTCTTCCAAAAAGACTAGCTGCTGCTTTTAATTGTCCATTTACATCTGTTCCAGCAAGCCATAGACCACCGGCAAATAAGGCAAAGCTGTTTGAGCCTACTGGTACTTCGTAGTCTGAAACTCCATTTGCTCGATCTTGCCACCAAAGTCCACCTGCTTCGACACGTGTTCTTACATTGTTAAATTCCAAAAAGACAACCCTACTTGCTGGAGAGCAACCTGCTGCTAGGCCCAATCTATCTTGATTGTTTTCTTTATTCTTATTCTCTGTTGTGACATTTCTAGCCGCAATGAGGAAGAAAGGACAAAGCAATAACAAAATCGTATTTTTTAATTTAATCATCATGTATTTGATATATTTTGTTTAGAAACTCAATTGAGCTCCGATTCTAATTCTTCGTGGTAATTCGTAATTAAATTGATTATCTAGACGAAAAGAATACTGATCTCTATATGATTGCTCATTTTCTTGTTGTCTGATTTGATCTTGAAATTGAGGAGCAGAAAGATAACCATCATCATCAGCATTCCCTGTATAGCCATATACGTTTTGAACATTCTGACGATTTAAAACATTAAGCACTTGGAGATAAACATTCAAATTAGAAGTCTTTTTACCTTCTTTCCAAAGACTTTCATTTGCTTCAGACTTATCTCCCCATCTAATATCAAACGTTTTATCTATTCTGGCATCCATTCTTAGTGTCCATGGCAATCTAGATCCATTTAGATCCCCAGTAATTGGTTGAATCGTGGTAGAACCGCCAAACAATTCATTACTTCCAGGCAAACTTCTTGCTGAATAAGGAGTTCCTGACCCAGCTATAAATACGATATTAAGCCCTGTATTTTGCAAAATATCTTTGCCTCCTACTTTCGGACCATTATATGATCTACCACTGTAATATCTATAATCAAAAGTGGTTACTATTTGATGGCGTTGATCGTAGCCATAAGGAAATATTGACCTCAAATTTGGTTGATCTGAGTTAACCAAGGTCAAAGATGTAGTTGAACTGGATCCTGTTCCTTCAGCAAATTGAATGGTATAATTTACACGGAGTGAAATATTTTTTGTTCTTCTAAGATCATAATTTACTGAGAAACCTTTAACTGTTCCAAAATCAATGTTATCATAAGTAATATAATCTAAAGGGTATGCACCTACTAATTTTCGTACTTGTATTTCATCGCGCTGCTCTCTGTAGAAAGTTTGTATTGTAATTGCAGAAGAATTAGTTAACTTCTGTTTAAATCCAATTTCATAACTAATCGTTTTTGTTGGCTTTAAATTGGGGTTATTAACAATCCTATTATGATTTGCAATATAAATCAAGTCAATTGGATCAAGACGATTCTGTCCACCAGGACGCTGGGTTAATATATCATAATTAGCAAAGAAAGTAGCTTCATCAGAAATTGGAAATGAAAATGAAATTCTTGGCATTAAGGTATATTGAGGATCATAATCTTCAAATGATTCAGTCCCCATATCGGTTGTTGTAATTTTTTTATCTGGATCCTCTAACCATGGAGCAATAGTGGAACCAGCTTGAAGAACAGATGGGTCATTCAATTCTTCACCACTTGAATTGTAAAATATTTCGGTTTCAGGGTCTCTATATCCAACAATGCCAGAAACACCAGGGTTATCAATATCATTAACATAGACTACAAAATTATCTTTAATATTTGAAGGAGGCGCATATGCTTCAGCAGTTCCTGAATTAGGATCTATTGATCGTGCATAAGCTACATTTCGTGTTGGAAAAAAGGAAAATCGATCCTTCAAAACAGGCTGATTAGCATCGAATCGATCTAACCTTAGTCCAATTCTGAAAACCAAATCATCAAATGCAAACTTATCTTCAATATAACCAGCAACATATATAGGTTGATATGCAGGCACTGGACGCGTTTTGAATCCTAATTCATTTGTCTCATTAAAGAAATCATCTAACGAAGGCGAAGTGTTTAATTTTTTACCCTTATAATCGTAACCTGAATATCGGAGGTTTACATTATTTGCGGGATTAATAAGTTGATCTGCAGAAAAATAGTCAGCAGAGTATAAACTTAGATCGTAAGAATCAAAATCTATAAAATCAGTTCCTCCAGGATCTAACCCTAGAGCTTTCCGCATGTTATACGCAAAATAAGTCCGTTGATCATCGCCACCATATCTTCTTTCAAAAGTAATAGTTGGTTCAATTGGACCTGGATGCTCATAACTAACAGAATAATTTGTTGAGTCAATTTGAAGGATATGACTATTAACTGACAACCTCCCTAAATCCCATAAATCTCTTGGATTCATAGTATAGAAACGTTGAACCCTTTGTTCATATTCAAAGCCTAACATAATCGCATGATCTCCAATATCAGCTGAGCCACGACCAGTTAAACGAACCTGGTCAGTTTCCCTTTTTGTATAAGCATTAGAAGGAGTACCAGAAGGGGTCCACATATTATAAATGCTACCATTTACATTCCCCCCATTTACAATTCCTCCATTTCCTTCAACCAATTCTCTTGTTAAATATCGAAAATCGTCTTCATCGAAAAAAGAATAATAATTCTTGGTGTAATTCGCCAAATTAGCATTGACATCAGAAGGTGTAAAATCATAAGAAATCGGAGCATCAAATGCAGTTAAGAAACGACCACTATAAGAGTTGCCATCAGGAAGGGTAGCGGTGCCATCTGCATAAGAAAGTTCAGTATTTGCATCAAACTTCCCAACATAGCCGTAGTTAAAAAAATCATCTCCATGGTTTCTGTCTGAAGTTTCACTGTTTGTCCTAGAAAAATCTGCCTGAATCGAGAAAAAGGCATTTTTTACCAATGACTTATTCTCTTCTCCTTCTTCTAAATCAGCATTAGCAAATCGCTGAGTATAACGACCCCAAACGCGATAATCAGAACCTTCTCTCCTCGCATTATTTTCATAATTATACAAAGAATTGGCGCGACTGTAAAGATTATTATCAGCTATTCTATATGTACCACCTACAGATACATTACTTAAATCTGAAACTTTAATGTCAAACTTACCATTGACAACAAAGTTTTTATTTTGAGCATTCAATTGATAATCAATCTCTTCAAAATCCTTTTCTGTTAAAAATTCCGCTTTTTTCAATACTGCGTCATTTATTTCGTCATAGAAATAAGGATTTTGTCTTAGGTCAGCTTCAACAGCATCATTTGGCTTTCTTAAAGTTGTTGCAGCAGGCCTAGGATCAAGTATAGTACGATACTCTCCAGTAAGTAAGAAGCCAAATGGCGAGCTAGTAACATTTCCCTCTTCATCCTTATTAGTTAAAATAGGGCCACCAAGAGCAAATCCAAATAAATTGTACCCAAAATTATCTAAACCAAAAGATTCGGCTTCACCCGTTTTAAACCCAGAGGATAAGACTTCAGCACTAGCAAAATATTCTTTAAAAGCACCTCTAGTTGTAATGGTTCTTACACCTCCCGTTAAATCTCCATATTGAGCTGAAACACCACCTGTTTGAATACTAACCTCTTCAATTGCAGATTTTGGTAAATCTGTAGAACCAATAACTTTTACACCATCTATAAAAGTAACTGAACTTCCTGACCGTTGCCCTCTAACATTAAAATTACCAGTACCGTCATCCCTTGAAGTAACTCCATTACCAGCTGTTTTTGAAATATCATCAATGGATCGAACTGCCATTTGTGTAATTTCTTCACGAGTCATGGTCGTACCTGTAGATGTGTTATCTAATTCAATTAATGGCTTCGAATATTCGATAATTTCTACTACATCTAAAGCAATTCCTTCAGAAATAGGAACATCTTGTTTGGTTATTTTGTCAGAGCTAACTGAAATTCCAGATATCCGTTTTGTTTGAAAACCAACATAGGATACTTGAACATCATATGCGCCTGGTGGAATAGGCTTTAAGGTGTACTTTCCATCAAAATCTGTAGTCGTTCCTAAAACTTGTTCAGACCCACTATAAAGTGTAACATTCGCAAATGGGACTGGATCTCCGTTATCATCCGTGATGGTGCCCTTAATGGTACCCTGACCACCTTGGGCATAAATTGAAGAAGCAAATCCAAACGCTATAACTAACGTTAAAAGTAATTTTCGTAGCATATTGAAAATTTTATGTTAAATATCTAGAGTAAAAAAAACTACAGGGTCGTAAAGATATACAATTAATGAAAAGAATAACAAATATTAACACAGCAATAATTTTGTATCTCATAATCACTTCTTTTCCATTTTATTATCATCTACTAAACCACCTTTTCATGAAAAATTCTCTCTTATTATTATTTATTCTTTTGGCTTTTTTTTGATTTTTTTTCATTCTTTTTCGAACTTTCTTAGTCTGCATATCCATATGCTTTTGCCTAAGAGCCTCCATTTGCTTTTTTGACTCGTCTTCTTTGCCTTTCTTTTGCTTTTCTAGCTGCTTCTCTCTTCTATCAATTGTTTTCTCAGTGCTTCTTGCAGACTGAGAATGTGCGCTCAAATAAAAGACACTTGCAACTAAAAAAATGATGCCTCTTAAACTATTTTTATTCATATCTGTAAAATCTAAAGTAGCTTTGATGCTTCAAATGGAAAATCTAAGAAAGACGAAAATAAAAAAACTTAATCAATTGAGATGCCAGCTAATTGTGTGTTTTATAATTATTTTCAGTTTAGGCTGCAAAGAAGAAGAGAACAACAACATACCTTTAGTTGAAGTTAACTTTATTGTCAACATAAACGATCCAGATTATCTAGCGTTAAAAAATATAGGAGGGGCAATTGAAGTTTCAGGTGGGTCTAGAGGTATAATACTGTATAGATTAACGACTGATATTATCAAAGCCTATGACCGTCATTGCACTTTTGAACCATCAAATACCTGTGCGCTCGTTTCTTTAGATATCAATAACATTACAGCTTCAGACCTTTGCTGTAGTTCTGCTTTTATACTAACAGATGGCACAGTTACTACTCCTCCTGCCATAACCCCATTAAAGCAATACAACACCCTATTTGATGGAACCTTTCTTACTGTTTCAAATTAAAAAAGCCATTTGAATTTAATGAAGCTCTCCGAGGCAGAGCCGTCGGGGTATCTCATTTGATTTCTTAATTATTTAAAAAACCTGTCGTTTTTCAAACTTTTCCTCTTTCACCTCGGGGCAGAGCCCAGAGGAATACTCTTCGATTAAACCTCCAAGGTTTTGAAAACCTTGGAGGTTTTTATAGTAATCAAATGGCTTTTAAGTAATTTAAATCAGCATACTACTAATACCTGTAATATTCTGGCTTGTATGGTCCTTCAACAGTAACTCCAATGTATTCTGCTTGATCTTGTCTTAGCTCTTCTAATTCGACTCCTATTTTAGCCAAATGTAATTTTGCAACTTTTTCATCTAAATGCTTTGGCAAGGTATACACCTTGTTTTCGTAATTAGCACTATTCTTCCATAACTCAATTTGAGCCAAGGTTTGATTCGTAAAAGAGTTTGACATCACAAAAGAAGGGTGCCCTGTAGCACAGCCTAAATTTACTAATCTCCCTTGTGCAAGTAAAAGAATATCCTTTCCATCAATGGTATATTTATCAACTTGAGGTTTGATTTCAATTTTAGAAATACCTTTTGTATTGTCTAAAAAAGAAACATCAATTTCATTATCAAAATGGCCAATGTTACAAACGATAACTTTGTCCTTCATGTTTCTGAAATGCTCTTCTGAAATAATATCTTTATTTCCAGTTGCAGTAACTACAATATCAACTTCCTTCACAGCGTTGATCATTTTCTTTACTTCAAATCCATCCATAGCTGCCTGTAACGCACAAATAGGATCTACTTCGGTAACAATTACTCTTGCTCCTGCTCCTGCTAATGAGGCAGCAGAACCTTTACCAACATCTCCATATCCTGCAACAACAGCAACTTTTCCTGCCATCATAACATCAGTTGCTCTTCTAATTGAATCAACTAAAGACTCTTTACAACCGTACTTATTGTCAAACTTTGACTTCGTAACAGAATCATTTACATTGATTGCTGGCATTACCAACGTACCGTTCTTTTCTCTTTCATATAATCTATGAACACCTGTAGTAGTTTCTTCAGATAAACCTCTAATTCCACCTACTAATTCTGGGAAATTATCAAATACCAAATTGGTTAAATCTCCACCATCATCTAGAATCATATTTAATGGCTTCTTGTCTTCACCGAAGAATATAGTCTGCTCAATACACCATTCAAATTCTTCATCTGTCATTCCTTTCCACGCATAAACAGGAACTCCTGTTACGGCTATTGCAGCTGCAGCCTGATCTTGTGTTGAGAAGATATTGCATGAAGACCAAGTAACTTCAGCTCCAAGAGCAGTTAATGTTTCAATAAGAACCGCGGTCTGAATAGTCATGTGTAAACATCCAGCAATACGTGCTCCTTTCAAAGGTTGTTCAGCACCATACTCTTCTCTTAAAGACATAAGGCCTGGCATTTCAGCTTCTGCCAATTCAATTTCTTTTCTACCCCATTCAGCTAATGATATATCTTTAACTTTGTAAGGTGTGTAATCTACAGTTGTACTCATTTTTTTTAATTTTTACTTTTGGGATGGCAAATTTACCAAATATTCAAATAGCAGTGCAAGCTACCGTTATATAATTCTTTATGATTTCTTTTAAGCAAAAAAAGGTTTCTAGTTATCACAAAATAGCTTTCGCTAAAGTAGATTACAGTCGAGAAAACGAATTGTTTGAATTCTTGTCAAAAAAAAAAATTGCATTAAATCAATTATCCTCATTCTCTAATCAAAAAAGAAAAATTGAATGGATGACAATAAGGTATTTATTAGAAAAAACACATGACATCCCAGATGAGGTCATTTATAATGATCATGGAAAGCCTTTTTTCTTAAAAAGCAAATCCCATCTATCTATCTCTCATTCCCACGATATGGTTGCTATTTCAATTAACGAAAAATCAAATACCGGTATCGACATCCAACTTATTTCAAATAAGATTATTCGAATTAAACATAAGTTTTTAAGCAAAACCGAACTGGCAAATGTTGCTACCAATACAGAAGAGCTTACTTTATACTGGTCTTCTAAAGAAGCTTTATTTAAGGTGTATGGGAAAAAAGATGCTTACCTTAAGGAGAATATGCAAATAAGTGATTTACAATTTAATGGAAAAGTCGGCAGTGCTTCCGGTTTAATATCAACTGAGCATATTAAATCTAGACATCATATAAAGCTTGAACGGTTCGAAAATTATGTTTTAGCTTATGTTGTGAATTCTTAATATTGCATCTTTAAGTTTCCCTTTGAAAAAACAGATATACAACAGCATTTCTTTAAAAAAGGGTCGCAACGAAAAAATGCTTGCGATTTTAATTGACCCTGATAAGGCCAGTGAGTCTTATATAGAATCAATTTGCAAGCAAGGAACAAAAGCTAAAGCTGACCTTATTTTTATTGGGGGAAGTTTAATGACAAATGGGGACATTAATCAAACAGTTTTGAGTGTTAAAAAATACTGTGCAATTCCAACCATTATTTTCCCTGGAAGTGCTTTGCAAATTACCGATGAAGCTGATGGAATATTATTTCTATCACTCTTGTCTAGCAGAAACCCAGAAATGCTAATTGGTCAGCAAGTTATTGCAGCTCCATATTTAAAAAAGACTTCTTTAGAAATTATTTCAACTGCTTATTTATTAATTGAATCAGGAGTTCAAACTACTGCCTCTTATATGAGTAATTCAAACCCAATTCCCGCTGACAAAAGCGAAATTGCAGCTAGCACTGCATTGGCAGGAGAATTTATGGGAATGGAGTTAATCTATTTAGATGGAGGCAGTGGCGCTAAAAACCCAGTACCTTTTGAAATGATTCAACAAGTTAAAAAGAATACAAGTCGTCCCTTAATAGTTGGGGGAGGCCTTGACTCAATAAACAAAGTCAAACTTGCTTATGAAGCAGGGGCAGATATTGTTGTTATTGGAAATGCCTTAGAAAAAAACCCCAATTTTCTGTTAGAAGTATCAGCCTTAAGATAGATTCATGCAAGACCTACTTAAAGCTTTACATTATGAAGGTCAGGCATTTAGTGTATTAGAAATCATAGCTGTTATTTCAGCAGTATTATATGTAATTCTTGTTGCCAAGGGGAATCGATGGTGCTTCCTATTTGGCCTAATTAGCTCTTTAATTTACATTTCATTATCACTTTTTCTCAAATTCTATTTTGACACAGCAATAAACATCTATTATGTGTTCATGTCCTTCTATGGTTGGATAGCCTGGTCTAGTAAGAAAAATTCACTCCCATTGACACCCAGCAAAATAAGTCAAAAGCTATTTTTAACCTATTCAATTATTGGCCTAATTGTGTCAGTTTTATTGGCCTTTATCGTAAGTAAATTTTCAGATGCCGTTTTGCCATATTTTGATGCTTTTACCACTGTTTTCGCAATTATCGCAACCTATATGGTAGTTAAAAAGTGGATTGAAAACTGGATCATATGGATAGTTGTTGACTTTGTTGCGACCGGAATGTATTGGCACAAAGAGTTATATCTAACTGCCTTGCTTTTCGTATTTTATACAATCATTTCTTTTGTAGGCTATTTTAATTGGAAAAAACAAATCAATTGATTCACAAGATTGCAATTATTGGACCTGAGGCAAGCGGGAAAACCACTCTAGCTAGGCAACTCGTGGCTCATTTTAAAGAACCTTGGGTTCCTGAATTTGCAAGAACTTATTTAGAATCTAAAAATGGAATTTACACTAAAGTTGACTTAGATTTTATTACAAAAGAGCAAATTAAACAAGAACAAGAAGCACTCAAGTTTGCAAAGAGACTTTTGTTTTGTGATACCAGCCCTTTGGTAATTAAAGTCTGGTCAAATTACAAATATGGACATTGCAGTGAAACAATTCTAAAGTATATAGATTTACCGACTTACTCTATTCATTTATTAATGAAACCTGATTTAGTTTATGAAGAAGACCCCCTAAGAGAGAACCCGAATATAGAAGATCGAAATACTTTGTTCGAGATCTATGAGCAAGAGCTGAAAGAGGGCAATTCAAAATATGCAATTATAAAAGGCAGCAAAAAAGCCAGATTTAAAATGGCAATAAATATTTTACAAGAAGAATTTTATATTTAGTTTTGAAGCGTCTCCTTTGGGGTGCCCTAAATAAACGGGCTGAGATCATACCCTTTGAACCTGATACCGGTAATGCGGGCGCAGGGAAAATAGTAGCTTTTAAGCATAATCTTATGCTAGATGCTTTTGTGGTAAAAATATTTTAAAGAAAAATCGCCCCAAGTTTTTCAATTTTTAATTGAATACAGCTTGACATGAGAAATTTAGTCTTAATCCTATTAGCATTTATAGTTCTTCCATTATCCGCACAAATCAATATAACGGGCAAAGTCACAGATCAAGAAGAGAATGCTCCATTAATTGGGGCAACTATTAAAGTGGCAAATACCTACAAAGCAGTTTCAACAAACCAAGATGGGGAATTCACTTTTTCGGACATTAAAACGGATGATCAATTAATCATTTCATACATCGGCTATAAAAGCGACACTCTTGATGCATCAAAGTTTACTCAAGAGAAAATTCAAATTGCACTTGAAAAGAGGGCATATCAATCCGATGAAGTAATTATAAGTTCAACAAGAAGGAAGTCTGAAGCACCTGGAACAATTACAAACTTTAGTAAAGCTGATATTGAAAAAAATAATCTAGGTCAAGACATTCCTTTCTTATTACAGCAAGCGCCTTCAGTTGTAACAACTTCTGATGCAGGAGCAGGTGTTGGCTACACAGGAATTCGGATAAGAGGGAGTGATGCAAGTAGAATTAACGTAACAGTTAATGGAATTCCATTAAATGATGCTGAATCTCATGGCACATTTTGGGTAAATATGCCAGATTTTGCGTCTTCCTTGGAAAGTATTCAGATTCAAAGAGGTTTAGGGAGCTCAACAAATGGCTCTGCTGCTTTTGGAGCCTCTATCAACTTAGAAACCACAGGCTTAAATAAAGAAGCTTATGCGGAAGTGAACAATTCGTTTGGCTCATTTAATACACGCAAGCATACTGTAAAAGTAGGAAGTGGACTTATTAATGACCATTTTGTATTTGAAGGCCGGCTTTCCTCCATTAAGTCCGATGGATATATAGACAGAGCAAGTTCTGATCTAAAATCCTACTACTTATCTGGAGGTTATTACGGAGAAAAAACGATCATTAAAGCAATCACATTTGGAGGTAAAGAGGTAACCTACCAATCGTGGTATGGTACTCCGCAATCAAGAGTAGAAAATGATGTAGAAGGAATGTTGGAACACGCTGCCAATGAAGGTTATTCTGAAGAAAGGAAAAACAACCTGCTAAATTCAGGCAGAACATACAACAATTATCTTTATGAAAATCAAACCGACAACTACAATCAAGACCATTACCAGCTTCATTTATCACACGAGTTTACAAAAAAACTTACTACTAATGTGGCCATGCATTACACAAAAGGCTCAGGTTATTTTGAAGAATATAAAGCAGATGAATCATTAGCATCCTATGGATTAAATCCTGTTTATGTTGGAGGAGACACCATTTCATCAACAGACTTAATTCGAAGAAGATGGCTTGACAATGATTTTTACGGGTTTACCTATTCTGTTCTATATCAATCAAGCTCAAAATTGAAATTTAATTTAGGCGGAGGTTTAAATAATTATGAAGGAGATCATTTCGGTGAAGTTATATGGGCTGAATTTGCTTCGAACAGCATCCCTACAGACAATTATTATTTTAATAAAGGAGAAAAACTAGATGGAAATACTTACCTGAAAATTGATTATCAATTAAATAATGAATTACTAATTTATGGAGATATGCAATTCAGACACATTCGTTATCAAGTAAATGGCACGGATAACGATCAGAGAAACCTAAAAATCGATGAAACATATAATTTTATAAATCCAAAAATTGGAGCAAATTATTCGCTTGCAGAAAACACAGCCATTTATGCCTTTTTTGCAATTGGGAATAGGGAGCCTAATAGAGCTGATTTAGTTGACCAAGACTTGGAAGCAAATAAAGCAGAAACGATGAGAAACATAGAAATTGGACTACAACACCAAGAACGAAATTATCAGCTGACCATTAATGGTTACTATATGGGGTATAATAATCAATTAGTCGCAACAGGCCAATTAAACGATGTTGGCTCACCCTTAAGACAAAATGTAAGCAATAGCTATAGAGCTGGCATTGAAATTGAATTGGGAGTAGCTATTAATAAACAAATAAATTGGTCTTTATCAGGAACGTTTAGTCAAAATAAAATTCTCAATTTTAATGAGACCGTTTATGATTACACCAACGGATTTGACATCATTTCAGAAGATTTAGGAACAACAGATATTGCACTTTCCCCTGAAATAATTGCTGCTAGTGAATTAAGCTATACTCCATTTGATAATTTAGAAATTGCCTTACTCACTAGATATGTCGGCGACCAATTTTTAGACAATAGTTCGAATCAAAACAGAAAATTAGATGCCTATTTAGTGAATGATGTGAGGGTTCAATATGAGATTCCTTCTAAATTGATAAAATCCATTAAACTTCAATTATTAGTGAACAACGTCCTTAGTGAAAAATATTCATCGAATGGATATACTTATAGTTATATTGTTGGGGAGGAAGTCACTGAAAACTTTTATTATCCGCAAGCCTTTAGAAATTACTTAATTGGTTTAAGTCTTGGATTCTAGAAACAATTGCAATCAGCTGAATATTGAATAGTGGTTTCACTTAGCCATCCATTCAACTGTTTTTGTAATTCCTTCGAAATTATCATACCTCTTAGGTCAAGAACTTCTAATTGTGTTAGCTTTGATATATTGGAATCAATTTTTTGGATATTATTTTCCCAAAGGTCCAATTTTTTTAAATGAGATAACTCTCCTATTTCCGACGGAATTTTCTTGATAATATTTTTACTTAGGAACAAAGCCTCCAAGTTTATAAGTTTGCCAATTTGAGGCGGTATGGTATAAATGTTATTCTTTGAAAGATTCAATTCAATTAAGGATATTAAATCCCCTATTTCAGCAGGAATCATTGAGATTTTATTCTTACTTAAATCTAATTTACGCAAGCTCTTGAAACGACTTAAGCCCTCTGGAAAAACTTCTAGTTTATTTTTACTTAAATCTAAACTATAAACTTGATCGGGATCTTTGTTTGCCTTTTCTAGGGATTCATATACATAATCGTAATCTCCAGGTTCTTGAGCTAAAAGACTTGTAGTGCAAAAAACAAGAAGTAAAATTCTAAAGAATTTCATTTTTCAATTCGAAGGTTTTTAAAAAATTAGTTGCCTGAACCAAGTCATTATCCATTGCATTTATCAACGCTTCTTTATTCTCAAACTTCTTTTCTTCTCTAATTCTTTCTAAAAGGAAAATAGAAATCCTTTCATCGTAGATCTCTTCATCAAAGTCTATCAAAAACACTTCTATGCTTAGCTTTTTATTAGCTTCATCTATCGTTGGCCGATAACCAATATTTAAAAGTCCATTGTGACGAATCCCTTTTACATACACATGAACAATATAAATTCCTGTGGCAGGAATTAATTTATAATCATTTTCAATATCAATGTTTGCAGTAGGGTAACCTAACTGTCGGCCTATTTTTTCGCCATGAATTACTTTACCACTTAATTGATAGGGCTTGCCCAAATATTTATTTGCCATAGCAATATCTCCCTGTTTAAGAGCATTCCTGATTTTTGTTGAACTCACATTTACTTCATCTATGTCTTGAGCTGGTATTTCTTCAATCTCAAACCCATACAAAGGCCCAAACTCTTTTAAATGTTCAAATGAGCCTTCACGGTTTCTACCAAAATGATGGTCATAGCCAATAACCAACTTCTTAGTGCCAATCTGATTAACAAGTATTTCTCTCACAAATTCCATGGAGGTTGTTCTTGAGAATTTCTTTGTAAAAGGATGTATTATTAAATGATCGATTCCTGCTTCTTCTAATAGTTTAGTCTTTTCTTCTATTGTGTTCAGCAATTTTAGTTCAGTTCCTTCTTGAATTACCATCCTTGGGTGAGGAAAGAAGGTTAATAGGACACTTTCTCCGCCTATTTTTTTTGAAAGCTCAATAAGTTTTTTAAGAATAATTCGATGTCCGACATGAACCCCATCAAAAGTGCCAGTGGTAACAACAGCGTTATTGAGCATTTTAAAATTTTCTAACCCTTGATGTATCTTCACTTCTAAATTTTAAACCCTTTTGAAATTTAATGATTGCATTAGCTTGTTTTCAAAATTAGCAAAATAAAAGAGTAAAGCTTTCCATTTAAGGTTCAATAACACTTCTAATTTCCGCCTAAAAGTTAAGTTATATAAGATGAAATACTAAAAAACAAAAAACGATTACAAGTGCTTCTTTTGAAAAGAAAAAAGCCCTACTTTTGCAGCCAAATTTAGGACACGATTTTTTATACTTAATTTACAGACATGTCAACTAGTACAGGAAAAATTACTCAAATCATCGGCCCTGTTGTCGATGTTAGTTTTGAAAGCGAAGATGCTCATTTACCAAGTATTTTGGATGCTCTAGAAGTAACCAAAACAAATGGCGAAAAAGTAATCTTAGAAACTCAGTCTCATATTGGTCAAGATAGAGTTCGAACTATTTCAATGGATTCTACCGAAGGATTGCAAAGAGGTGCAGTAGTAACAGCAACTGGAGCACCAATAAAAATGCCAATTGGCGAAGACATTAAAGGTCGATTATTTAATGTTATTGGAGATGCTATTGATGGCATTGGTCAATTGTCTAAAGAAAATGGCTCATCGATTCATAGAGATCCGCCTAAGTTTGAAGATTTATCTACAGCTACCGAAATACTTTTTACAGGAATTAAGGTGATTGACTTAATTGAGCCTTACGCAAAAGGTGGTAAAATTGGTTTGTTTGGAGGAGCAGGTGTAGGAAAAACAGTTCTAATTCAAGAATTAATTAACAACATTGCAAAAGGCCATGGTGGTCTTTCAGTATTCGCAGGTGTTGGTGAAAGAACAAGAGAAGGAAATGATTTAATGCGTGAAATGATTGAGTCAGGTATTGTAAAATACGGTGACAAGTTTCTCGAATCAATGGAAAATGGAGGATGGGACCTTGCTTCTATCGATAAAGAAGAGTTAAAAAAGTCAAAAGCTTCTTTCGTATTTGGTCAAATGAATGAACCTCCTGGAGCTAGAGCTAGAGTTGCACTATCAGGATTAACGCTTGCAGAATATTTCCGTGATGGAGATAAAGAAAGTGGTGATGGTGAAGGAAAAGATATTTTATTTTTTATTGATAATATATTCCGATTTACTCAAGCAGGTTCTGAAGTTTCAGCACTACTAGGTCGTATGCCTTCTGCAGTTGGGTATCAGCCAACATTAGCAACTGAAATGGGTGCTATGCAGGAAAGAATTACATCTACAAAATCTGGTTCAATTACATCGGTTCAAGCGGTTTATGTACCAGCAGATGATTTAACAGATCCAGCACCAGCAACAACATTTGCTCACCTTGATGCAACTACTGTACTTTCAAGAAAGATTGCAGAATTAGGAATTTACCCTGCAGTTGATCCTTTGGATTCAACTTCAAGAATTTTAACTGCTGATATTGTTGGTAAAGAACATTACGACACTGCTCAAAAAGTAAAAGAAATTTTACAACGTTATAAAGAGCTACAAGATATTATTGCTATTCTAGGTATGGATGAATTGTCTGAAGAAGATAAATTAATAGTTCATAGAGCGAGAAGAGTTCAACGTTTCTTATCTCAACCATTCCATGTTGCAGAGCAGTTTACAGGCTTAAAAGGAACATTGGTTGACATTCAAGATACCATCAAAGGATTTAACATGATTATGGATGGAAAAGTTGATAAGTATCCTGAGGCTGCTTTTAACTTGAAAGGAACCATTGAAGAAGTGATAGAGGCCGGAGAAAAAATATTAGCTGAAAATAAATAGCGCTTCGACTTACTTTGACTTACTTCGACTTCGCTCAGCACAAGTCGCTCAGCGT
>CAYPJC010000008.1:15368-20296 GCA_964410855.1 uncultured Flavobacteriales bacterium
CGCTTCGACTTACTTTGACTTACTTCGACTTCGCTCAGCACAAGTCGCTCAGCGTGCCAATATAAAAAAGAGAAAAATGCATTTAGAATAGTTACTCCAGACAAAAATATTTTCAGCGGTGAAATCAGTTCAGCTGTATTTCCTGGTTCTGATGGAAGTTTCGGAATTCAAGAGAATCATGCAGCTATGGTTGCGACTTTAAAAGAAGGAACAATTAAAGTGTTGGAATCTGGCAACGAACATATTTTTGAAGTGAATGGAGGAGTTGTTGAAGTAAATCACAATAAAATTATTGTATTAGCTGATTAAGCCATTTAATCTATAAAAAAAAGCCGCTATTAGAGAAATCTGATAGCGGCTTTTTTATTTTTTAAGCTGTTTTCGCCCATAATTAAGATACGTTTGACGTTAGATAAAAATAGTGTTTGCAGTTTACTAATTAACAAAATCTCTTTGCGATTTTTCGGAACTCCAAACAGAAACAAAAGTTACGTAACATACTTATGCCTAATGTATTTTATATAATGTTAGCGAATCGTATATTTTTCTTATTTTGACTAACTTTGAACGATATTATGAGCGATACGGCAATGACTTTTGAGGATTACGGTAAAGAAAATGGAATGCGATTTTGGTGGGCAAGTGATTTTTCTAACATGCTTGGTTATGCAAACTTAAAATCGTTTACCAAACCAATGAATCGAGCCATACAGTCTTGTATGTCCGCTAATATTGATTATCATAATGATTTTGTTCGTACAAAGAGAGTAGATAATGGAGTAGAAATTGACGATTTCAGATTAAGCCGATTTGCTTGTTATATGGTCGCAATGAATTCGGATTCAAAGAAGCCGCAAGTGGCGAAAGCACAGGTTTACTTTGCTGATCAAGTTGAAAAAATAAACTTAATTCTTGAAGGAAGAAATGACTTAGAACGACTTCAATCTAGGGAAGAAATTAAATCAGGAAACACAGCTCTTCAATCAGCTGCAAGTGGTCATGGAGTTAAAAACTTTGGACTATTTCATGATGCGGGTTATAGAGGAATGTATAATCAAGGAATAAAAAAGGTTAAAGAAAAGAAAGGACTTAAATCTACTGTAGATCATTTTGATTATATGGGAAGAACCGAATTAGCCGCAAACCTATTCAGAATAACATTGACCGAGGAGCGATTAAAAAATAGTTCTTCGTCTAGCGAAAAAACAGCAATGAATATTCATAAACAAGTAGGTGGTCAAGTCCGAAAGATGGTGAAAGATAATACAGGCCAAAACCCTGAAGATTTGAAGGTAGAAAGAAGGCTTGGTGATGTCAAAAAAGAATTAAAGAAAGCTACCAAAAAGCTTAATGCAAAAAAGCCTGACAAGAAATAGTCAGTTAATCGAATGTTCGCCAACTTACTCATTACCAGTTTTCACTCTCTTGCTCTAACTCTTCTTGACTAATCGCCTCTCCATTTTGCAACTGCTTTTCTGCAATAGCAATTCTTTGATTGTATTGACCTTTAGTCAATGCCTGCCCATCAACAGTATATCCAACAATTCGTTCTTGTTCAATAAGATTATCAATTTTACGAACAAGAGTCTCTTGTTGCAAGCTTAAAACCTTTTGTGCTACGCTTATTTTTGATGTTTGTAAACTCATTGTTTTTATTTTCGATCCTATCAAAGTTAACGCTTTAATCTTATCAGTACAAAAGAATCCTCGGGACAAGCCCACAAGGTATTTAGTGGAAGAAAGCTTTTCAATTTGATGAAAACCATCCGTTTTCAAACTTTCCTCTAAAATACGAGGCAAGCCTTGGGGAATTAAACCCAACTTAGATTAAACCTCCAAGGTTTTGAAAACCTTGGAGGTTTTTATAGCATAAAAAGACTTCCAGTGTCACATTTTAAATACGGTTCAATCTACACCATGCTAGACGCTTTTACAAGTAAGAGAAAGTTAAAAGATACCCTTTCTGCTGTTTTGTATGATGTTTAAAAAAGCTGTTTTTTTATTTTTCAAGCTGTTTTCGTAGGAATAAAATCTCCTTTTCTAAGTGTTCTATATGTTTGTCTTTGTCTTGTTAAAAGTTTTCTACCTACAACTCTATGTCCTTGTTATATTACCAACAGTAATATAATCAGCCAACATAATGAAATATAGAGATTGTTGGAAAATCGTTTTGATAATTTCAACAATATTGCACTCATAAATTGAGAATTATCTGTATATTTATAGTAGTTTCGTGCGATATTTTAAGCACTAATTAGATTATTTTTTAAAATACGTGTTTATAAGTTTGTTGATACTATTGATTGATTTTAGATGTTTTTAAGTCTGAAATTTGAGTTATGTAGTCTAACAAAAAAGAGCGAAAAAAATGGAAACTTTAGCAAAGAATTTTAATGTTGATTGGAAGATCAATCCTATTCGTCAAAATAAAGGAAAGGATACTTTTTCTGCTGATGATTTAATTGATGCTTACTTCGCAGGGAGGAAAGACAAGTCTAATGAAGATACTCAGCTACGCTTAGACAAACTTGAGTCTAATTTAAAAAGAGCTCAAGATTTGTCCTTAAAGCTTGTTAGTGAAATCAAATCTAATGGGTTTGACTGCTCAACAGTTAAGTTAAAAATTAAAGATATTTATCATTTTTCGTCTATTTTTTTAATAAATGAAGATGATTTTTGTAATGATGATTTTTTAAAAATCTACGAAAAATCAATAGCTTTAAAAAAAGAAGTAAATGCTGATAGAACTTTCGATTTTACAACTATTTTCACTCCAGAAAGTGAGGATATAGAAAAAGATAGTATGGTTGCGGACGGATATATTCTTTCATATGAAGTACACTAGTCTTGATCACGCAGGGCACAATGAAAATACTTGTAATTTCCTAGCTACAGATACAGACAAACATAATGATTGGATAATAACTACTGCATTTTATTCATCAATGCACTACCTACGTCACAAAGTGTTTCCACTTAAAATAATAAAATCAACAGAAAAAATTACTGTCAATTCTTTTGAAGAGTATTGTGCTGAAAAAGGTATATATGGTCAGAAGCATAAAGTAATGAGAAACCTTATAGAAAACAATTGTGATATAGAGATAGCATCTGCATATAACCAAATGTTAGATCTTTCTTTTACTGCTAGATACAATAAGTATAAATATGGTAAAAAAATCGCAAGACTAGCTCAGAAAAGATTGAATGCTATCAAAGGTTACTCTGTAAGAAAATAGATTCTTTATGTTTTCCAACGTCTGAATAAGAATACTCAATCTTCATATTTTGATATCCATTATTTTGAGTTAAAACAACCTTGTTATGCTCAACAAAATCAAAGCAAACAATGGTATTTATTTTTCAAGCTGTTTTCGTAGGAATAAAATCTCCTTTTCTAAATGATTTATTCGTTCGTCTTTGGTTTTTAATAATTCACGCCCATCTGCATAAAAATGTTCTACTTGAATGTTTTGAAAACAATTCTCTCCGTTAAATTGTATATTTTGCCCATCTTGATGTGGCAAAAAATCACTAATTGGAACTTCTAAAAATTTAGCCAATTCTAAAAGCCTTCTTACATCCAATGCTGTGTGTCCATTTTCAATTTTCGCATAAGCCGATTGAGACATACTTAAATGCTCTGCCAAATCTCCTTGATTTAGTCCTTTCTTTTTTCTTATTTCCTTAATTTTTGTTCCTGCGTACTTATTTACATCCATCGTATTATTTATTATAGTCAATATTCGACTAAATTAAGAAAACATTTGATTTTAATGCGCATTAGATTATACTTTATTTTGAGGCAGTATACAATAATTTAATATTTGCTAAAAAATTTATTATGAAAACAAAAATAATTTTAATGTTGGTTCTTTTTATAGGACTATTTTTTTCAACCAACCCTACTAATGCACAATGCCCTTTAGAAGAATCTTGTTTGCCTGACTGCTATGATGATCCATGGAGCGTTCCGCCCATCGTTAAACCCTATGTAGTAGCAATTGGTTGCACTCTTATTGTTACTTACTCGCATAGATTTGCATGCAATGAATTTTATGATTATTACATTCATGGAGTTGAATTAATTGGAACGTGCTCATTCGGAACAGATATAGATGAAGTTTTAGATGCAGCGACAATAGCTTTAATAAGTGATAACCCTCAAAATTTCCCTGCAACTGATTGTAGTGATGATTTATGGCGGGCTTCAAAAGCTGTATGTTGGAGAGAAGATGGCGGTTGTTACACACCATGCCCTCCCGTTCTATGCGATTTAGAGCTGTATAGAATTTGCGATGGAGTTCTAACACAAATTACAAATTGGATTCCAGATTCAAATTGCACACAACCTTGCGAGTCAATAGATCCATTGTCAGAATAAAATTTTTAAACCATTTCAAAAATGAAAAATATAAAAAGAATAATCTATTTTTTTGGGTTAGCAATAATCTACTCAACAATCTCGCCTCTAAGTGCCCAAGACTTGAACTCCAAACAAGGAGTTGAAATTTATAAAATTAAATACGAAGGGCAGGAGTATTTAAAATCAAGTGAAGGTTATATAACCTTAATAGAAAAATCTATTTCTGAGCCTATTTCTAAAATAGTTTATGAAGGTAGAACTTATAATAGATCTGCTGAGGGTTATATAAAACTTGTAGAGACTAACGAACCCGCTATAGACCAATCTAACTTGAATGAAATCTCTAACTTGAAACCTAAGGCTAATTCGATTATTATGAGAACGCTATACCCCAATCCTGCTCAAGACAGATTGAATTTTACTATGTATTGTGAAAATAACTTTAACGAGAATATTGACATTTCTATAATATCAATGAAAGGTCAAGAATACAGATATAATGTTTCTATTTCAAGCTCTGAAGTAATCTCTCTAGATATTAGTAATCTAGAGAAAGGGATTT
>CAYPJC010000009.1:0-7382 GCA_964410855.1 uncultured Flavobacteriales bacterium
AATTTAAATCAGAGCCCTTTATTACAGAAAAAAGAAATTATTAGCTCACAGCATTTCATAAAAACTAGACCACTCTCACAACTTTTAAAAAGAAATTGGTTAAAAAGTAATTCCTATAAGAAAACTCTAACTTTAAGTTTTTATTAATTTTGATTTATGAGTCACGAAAAAGACATAATCAAAGAAGGGAAATTTGAATATTTAGAGAAAGGAGAAGGGCACACATTACTCGTGCTTCACGGACTTTTTGGAGCCCTAAGTAATTTCACAGATGTCATTGATGGTTTTTCTAAAAAATATCGTGTAATTGTTCCCATCATGCCTCTCTTCACTAATCCATTACTAAGCACAAGCATTAGTGGGATGGCCAAATACATCAAAGATTTTATTAAATACAAGGATTTAAACAACCTTACTCTTTTAGGGAATTCTTTAGGTGGTCATGTAGCACTTGTTGTTGCATTAGATATGCCGATAAAAATTCATTCTATGGTGCTTACAGGAAGCTCTGGGCTTTATGAAAACGCATTTGGAGGCTCCTTTCCAAGAAGAGAAGACAAAGAATATTTACGACAAAAGATAGCAGTAACATTTTACAACCCAGAAGTTGCAACCGATGAATTAGTGGAAGAGGTGTTTAAAGTAGTTAACGATAGAAGCAAATTGATTCGAATTTTAGCTATGGCCAAATCCGCTATTCGTCACAATATGGCCAAAGAATTAGATAAGTTTAAAATGCCAGCACTTTTAATTTGGGGAAAAAACGACAGCATTACGCCACCTCCAGTTGCTGAAGAGTTTCATAAACATTTAGCAGATTCAGAATTGCACTGGATTGACAAATGTGGCCATGCCGCCATGATGGAGCAGCCTCAAGAATTCAATCGAATCTTAGATGATTGGATGACAAGAGTGCTTTCCAAATAAATTCCAAATGAAAATTATTTCTGCAGATTTCCTTATTAGCAATACTGACATTTCAAAATGTCCAGCCCCCAACTTGCCTGAATACGCTTTTATTGGTCGTTCCAATGTTGGAAAATCATCTTTAATTAACATGGTTTGCGAGAGAAATAAGCTCGCAAAAACCTCAGGAACTCCAGGTAAAACCCAATTAATCAATCATTTCTTAATTAACGAATCTGTTTTATTTGTTGATTTGCCTGGTTATGGTTTCGCTAAAAGCTCAAAACAACAACGCAATAAGTGGAAAAAATTCACTCATGATTTTTTAAAAACTCGTTCTAATTTACTTTGCACTTTTGTTTTAATAGACTCTAGGTTAAAGGCTCAAAAAGTAGACTTGGAGTTTATGGAATGGTTAAGCTTAAATAGAATTCCGTTTGTGATAGCATTCACAAAGCTTGACAAATTATCCAGTTCAGAAAAAAACAAAAACATTACTTCCTATAAGAAAGAGATGCTGAAAAATTGGGAGGAATTACCTCAAGTAATATTAACTTCCTCTACAACACAATTAGGAAAAAAGGAAATTTGGGATTTAATTGAGAATACGAATATCAATTTTTAAAATTAGATCTATTGCATCCAGTTTAATTCAGAGTACCTCAAGGGTACTTCCACTAACTTGTGTTTTCTAATAAAAAAACTACCTTCTTTTCATGATATTCATCTAATGGTTTTTGAGTAGATACTAATTGTTTCAGAAACAAAATACTTAGTAAAAGTTAGACGCATTTGCTAACTTCGCAAGCTTATTATTTTAATTTGATGGATTACAATTTCTCGGAAATCGAAAAAAAATGGCAAAACTATTGGCGTCTAAATAAAACGTTTGCCCCTGAAGAAAATAGCAAAAAGCCTAAATTTTACGTACTTGATATGTTTCCTTATCCATCAGGCGCAGGACTCCATGTTGGGCATCCGCTTGGATACATTGCTTCAGACATTTATGCCAGATACAAAAGACATAATGGCTTTAATGTGCTTCATCCAATGGGCTATGATTCTTTTGGCTTACCTGCTGAGCAATATGCCATACAAACAGGGCAACACCCTAAAATTACCACTGAAGAAAACATTTCAACTTATCGAAGACAGTTGGATCAAATCGGTTTTTCTTTTGATTGGGACAGAGAAGTTAGGACCTCCAATCCAGAGTATTACAAATGGACACAATGGATTTTTATCCAACTTTTTCACTCATGGTACAATAAAGCAAGCGACAAAGCAGAAGACATTAGTAACTTGATTTCTCATTTCGAAAAACAAGGAACCGAAGGATTAAAAGCACATACAGATTCAGATAAAAGCTTTACTGCTTCTGAATGGAATTCAAAATCTGAAAGGGAAAAAGAATCAGTGTTGATGGATTATCGAATGACCTTCTTAGCAGATTCTTTTGTGAATTGGTGTCCTGCTTTAGGAACTGTATTAGCGAACGATGAGATTAAAGATGGCGTTTCTGAAAGAGGTGGGCATCCAGTGGAAAGAAAAAAAATGCAGCAATGGAGTATGCGAATTACTGCTTATGCTGAGCGCTTGTTGCAAGGATTAGATAAAATAGATTGGTCAGATTCAATTAAGGAGATTCAACGAAATTGGATTGGAAAATCGAAAGGAGCATCCATCTCCTTTTCTGTAAAAGACAGCGCTCATAAAATTGATGTATTTACTACACGTCCAGACACCATTTTTGGAGTTTCATTTATGGTGATAGCACCTGAACATGAATTGGTGAAAGAATTAACTACTGCCGAACAAAATGAAAAAATAGAGGCATACGTAAAATATGCCGCTTCGCGTTCTGAACGTGAAAGAATGACCGAGGTAAAGAAAGTGAGTGGAGCATTTACTGGCTCATTTGCTATTCATCCATTCACTAACGAACCAATCCCCATTTGGATTGGCGATTATGTTTTGGCTGGTTATGGCACTGGAGCGGTTATGGCTGTTCCTTCTGGCGACCAAAGAGATTGGGATTTCGCAACTCACTTTGACCTTCCTATTCCTGCTGTAATTGAAGGACAAAATGTAGAAGAAGGAGCTGATGACAATAAAAGTGGAGTCATTTGTAATTCAGCTTTTTTAAACGGATTAAAAGTAAAGGATGCTATTTGGAAAGCGACACAAGCAATAGAAGAAAAAGGCATTGGAAAAGGAAAAACCAATTACAGATTAAGAGATGCTGTTTTCAGCCGTCAGCGATATTGGGGAGAGCCTATTCCTGTTTATTTTGAAGACGGAATTGCAAAAACTATTGCAGAAGACAAATTGCCATTAGAGCTCCCGGAAGTTGACAAATATTTGCCTACCGAAGATGGAGAACCACCTTTGGCAAGAGCTGAAAATTGGACCCACAATGGACATCCATTAGAAGCTTCTACCATGCCTGGGTGGGCAGGTTCTTCTTGGTATTTATTCAGGTACATGGATAAAAATCGAAAGAATGGCTTTGTAGATAAAGAAAGTTTAAACTATTGGAAAAATGTTGACTTGTACTTTGGTGGAGCCGAGCATGCCACAGGGCATTTATTGTATTCGCGATTTTGGACCAAGTTCTTGTTTGATAAAGGCGAATTAAAAGTAGAAGAACCTTTTCAAAAATTGATTAATCAGGGAATGATCATGCATCATACTAATAGCGCGTACACCGTAAACGTCAATTACCAAATCAATCAGAAGATTCTTGAAAGCGAATCTGATGCAATAGCTACTGCTGTTGTAGCTAACTCATTTGTTCGCCAAAACAAGATCTATTTATCCATTGACCTTGTTGACGATTTCGATTCGAATCCCATAATTGAAATGAAACTAGCGAAATATAAATCCAATTTTCTACTTCATTTAAATAAAGGCAAGAGAAAAAGGAATGATAGTATTTTTACAAAAATAGTCTTTGAAAAACCAAGAGTTCTCCCAATAAATACAAAGTTAGTTGATAATAATAACAACCTAAAAATTAAAGAATTTATTCTAGCCAATAAATCAACCCATGATTTTAATCCTTGTTTAATTTATAATAAGAATTTTAGGTGCTATAGAGAAGACAATGCTAAGATGTCAAAATCTAAACTCAATGTCGTTAACCCAGATGATGTTGTAGCCAAGTACGGCGCTGACACTTTGCGTTTATTCGAAATGTTTTTAGGCCCCTTAGAACAGTCAAAACCTTGGGACACTACTAGCATTGAAGGAGTTCATCGTTTCTTAAGAAAGTTTTGGAGACTATTTCATAATGCTGATAATAATTTTGATGTAATAGATGAAAAAGCCTATAAAATAGAACTAAAAAGTCTTCATAAAACCATTAAAAAAATTACTGAAGATATTGAACGATTTTCTTTTAATACCTGTGTGAGTGCTTTTATGATTTGCACGAATGAGCTAAGCGATTTAAAGTGCAATAAAAGAGAAATTCTTGAGCCACTTGTTATTTTAATGGAACCTTTTGCGCCTCATATTGCAGAAGAATTATGGGAAAAATTAGGTCATCAAAACACAATCAATAAGATTGCATTTCCAATTTTCAACCCTAGCTATTTAATAGAGAGCACTCATAAATACCCCATTTCATTTAATGGAAAGATGCGATTTATGCTAGAGTTACCAATAGACATGGATAAGACGACTATTGAAAAAACCGTTTTAAAACATGAAGAAGCGCAAAAATGGCTGGAGGGAAAAATACCTAAAAAGGTAATTGTAGTGCCGAATAAAATTGTGAATGTGGTTGTTTAAAAGATAATATTAACTACACCTTAGCGGTATATTGTGCCTAATGTTGTTATAGGAACTAAACCTACTTAAAAATAGTAAGTTTTGGACTTTGCAAAAGAAAAACTAGGACAAAAATTGGATTAAAAAACATGTATTTTTTAAAAAACAAAGTCTTAAAAAAAAACCTTCGCATTCTAAGCAGCCTATTAACTGCATTACTAGGAATCTTTGTTATACTATTCATCATTCGCTATCAAAACGAAGAAAAAGTAGTTCCAGTTGTTCAAGTTCAACCAATTGAAATCGTCCAACCACCCCAAATAGTATTTGAAATTGAAGTAGACTCCCTTGAAATTATTGAAGGTAAATTCAAGCGCAATGAGTTTTTAGCCAATATTTTGTTACCCTACAATGTTGATTACACTACCATTGATATGCTTGCCAAAAAGTCGAAAGAAATTTTTGATGTTCGCAAAATGGCAGCTGGCAAAAAGTACACTATTTTAATAGGAAAAGATAGTTCAAAGAAAGCGCATTACTTTATTTATCAGCCCAATGCAATTGAATATGTAATTTATGATTTAAGAGATAGCATATCTATTTATAAAGGAGAAAAAGAAGTTGAAATCCAACTAAAAACTGTCGCTGGTATTATCAATTCTTCCCTATACGAAACTTTACAAGATGCCAAAGCGAGCCCATATTTAGCCATGGAGTTAGCTGATATTTTTGCTTGGTCTATCGACTTCTATAGAATTCAGAAAGGCGATTGGTTTAAAGCCATTTATGAAGTAAAATATGTTGATAATGAAGCGATTGGTATTGGCAAAGTATTGGCAGTAGAATTTAACCATTACAACAATTCTTTTCTTGGTTTTTTCTTTGATCAAGGTGGCAAGGAAGATTATTTTGATGAAGAAGCAAACAGCCTCAGAAAAGCTTTTCTAAAATCACCCTTAAAATTTAGCCGACTTAGTTCACGCTATACCATGCGCAGATTTCATCCAGTACAGAAAAGATGGAAAGCTCATTTGGGCACAGATTACGCTGCTCCAAATGGTACCCCAATTATGAGCACAGGAGATGGAATTATTATTGAGTCGAAATACAAAAGAGCCAATGGAAATTATGTGAAAGTAAAACACAACAGCGCCTATACTACTCAATATTTGCACATGAGTAAAAGAAACGCAAAAGTGGGACAAAAAGTAAACCAAGGAGATGTCATAGGCTATGTAGGCAGCACTGGGCTAGCTACTGGCCCTCATGTTTGCTATCGATTTTGGAAAAATGGAAAACAAGTAGATCATTTACGCCAAGAATTTCCTTCTGCCGAACCTATATTGGAAGAATATAAAGATGCTTATGAACAAAGAATGCTTGATTTTAAGAGTCAGCTAAATTCTATTCAAATAGAGAAAGCAATTTAAATTAAAGCTTATATCCACAATATTTGCAATGCTTAGCCCTAAAATCATGGCCTTCTTTTGAGCAATTTGGACAATATTTTCTAGAAATATCTGCATCTTTAAGGATTTTTGACCGGGCTATTTCCCCTGTTACAATTCCTGTTGGAACTGCTATAATTCCATAACCTATTAGCATAATCATAGATGCAATTATTTGACCTAATGTTGTTTCTGGTGCAATATCACCATAGCCTACCGTTGTAATAGTCACAATCGTCCAATACATAGCTGTGGGAATACTAGTAAACCCATGCTCAGGACCTTCAATCATATACATTAATGTTCCCAAAATCAATACAAGAATTATAACTCCACCAAGGAAAACCAAAATTTTTACAGCGCTATTTCTGAGGGCATCTTTAAGAACATTTGCTTCAGAAACATAACGAGACAGCTTTAAAATTCTAAAGATTCTAAGCAGGCGAACTGTTCTTATAACTAATAAGTATTGCGGTCCTGCAATTATTAGAGTCAGATATGTTGGAACGGTAGAGAGCAAATCAATAACCCCCATAAAACTGGTTGCATATTTTAAAGGCTTAGCCACCGAAAGCAATCTCATGATGTACTCAATAGAGAAGAGTATTGTAAAAACCCATTCTATTATTATCATTACCTGGTGGTGCTTGTCACTAAAAGTTTCCACAGTTTCTAGCATGACAGCAATCACTGAAAGTAAAATGGCACAAAGCAATATAACATCGAACAATTTACCAGCAGGGGTATCAGCTTCAAATATTATTTCGTGCATTTTTACCTTCCAAGGAGGAGCTTTTTCTAAATGTAATTTTTCTAAATTCTTGTTTTCCATAATTGAGAAAGCTAAATGTAGTTAATTTGTAAAACAACTTAAGATGGAATTTAAAATATCATTACCCCCCGCAAAAAGAGATCTTACAATCTCACATTCAAATACTATTCTTTTAACAGGAAGCTGTTTTGCCGATAATATTGGAGATAAACTAATCTCGGCGAAGTTTCCTGTTAAGGTAAATCCGTTAGGAATAGCCTACAACCCTATATCAATCCATAAAAATTTATCACTTTCTAAGTTTGACGAAAATACCCCACTAATTCCATTTGAGGATTATTTTGTCCATCCAGATTTTCATTCAAAATTCAATGCAAAAAATGAAGCGTCTTTTATAAAATCCATTCAAAACCAAATCGATTTACAATGGTCTTATTTAAGTAAGTGCAACTATGTATTCATATCCTACGGCACGGCTTGGG
>CAYPJC010000009.1:7403-19317 GCA_964410855.1 uncultured Flavobacteriales bacterium
TTTAATTGTCAATAATTGCCACAAGATTCCATCAAAAAAATTTAGTAAAAGGTTATTAAGCAAGGAAGAAATAAGTGACTCTTTTGAAAGACTTAAAAATAAATTAGAAGAGAATAATAATGGCAATCTAAAATTTATATTTACAGTAAGTCCTGTAAGGCATTTAAAAGACGGATGGCATGAAAATCAGCTAAGTAAATCGACTTTATTTCTTGCCATTAATGACATCCGTAGCAAAAATAAAGAGTGTGCCTATTTTCCTTCTTATGAAATAATGATGGATGATTTAAGAGATTATCGCTTTTATGGAAAAGACATGGTGCATCCTAGTGAGCAAGCAATCGAATATATTTGGAATCAATTTAAAACAGCATATTTCAATGAAGAAACAAAAAATATTATCAATGAGATAGAGAATTTAAATCAGTCAATAAATCACAAACCCTTTCAAAGAAGAAGCAAATCTCATCAAGATTTCCTAAATGGTTTATTACAAAAAATAAAAATCCTTGAAAGCAAATCGAAGCTAGATTTTGACAAAGAAATCAATCAAGTGAAGGACCAACTTAATTAGGAGGAATTACAATTAGCTTAGTACTTTTGATTCATTAACTTATATAACTTGGAAGAATACCCTTCAAAACTCTTAGCCAATGCAGTAGAGCAATTTTCATCGCTACCTGGGATAGGAAAAAGAACTGCAATGCGCTTAGCTCTGTTTCTTTTAAAACAAGAAAACGAAGAAGTAAGAAAGTTTGGCGAGGCATTTATTAAGCTACGTTCCGAAATAAAGTATTGTAAAATATGTTATAATATAACTGAATCTGAGATTTGCAACATATGTACTACTCCATCTAGGGATGAAAGTATTATATGCGTAGTTCAAGATATTAGAGATGTGATGGCGATTGAAAATACATCCCAGCATCGAGGACTGTACCATGTACTTGGTGGTATAATTTCACCAATGGATGGAATTGGGCCTTCTGACTTAACTATTGAAGAGCTAGTGAGCAGAATAAGCCAAGGCAATACTAAAGAGGTCATAATGGCGTTAAGCACAACAATGGAAGGCGATACAACTAACTTTTACATATTCAAAAGACTAAAAGACTTTAACATAAATATTTCGGCAATAGCCAGAGGAGTTTCTATTGGTGACGAATTAGAATACACAGATGAACTCACGCTAGGAAGATCGCTCCTAAACCGTGTTCCTTATCAAAACACTTTAGCTCGTTAATTATGAAATTGAGCATTGTTATTGTCAATTATAATGTTCAATATTTCCTTGAGAATTGTTTAAACTCTGTTTTTCAAGCTCTTCAAGGAATTGAGAGTGAAGTCTTTGTAGTTGACAACAATTCTGTTGATGGCTCCTTGGAAATGATTCGCGAAAAATTTCCACAAATCAAATTAATTGCAAATACAGATAACAAGGGGTTTTCTAAAGCAAATAATCAAGCGATCAGAGAAGCTATTGGAGAATTCGTTCTTCTGCTTAATCCTGATACAGTAGTTGAAGAGAATACTTTTAAAGTTTGTATTGATTTCTTCGAAAAAGAAGATAAGGCAGGAGGAATTGGGGTGAAAATGCTTGATGGGAAAGGTAACTTTTTACCTGAATCAAAGAGAGGTTTGCCGACTCCAATCGTTGCATTCTATAAAATCTTTGGATTATCTTCATTATTCCCAAAATCAAAAAGATTTGGACAGTACCATTTAGGCCATTTATCAAAAGACAAGAATCACAAGATTGAAATCCTAAGTGGAGCTTTCATGATGATTCGAAAAGAAATTCTAGACAGAATTGGCTTATTGGACGAAAGTTTTTTCATGTATGGAGAGGACATTGATTTATCATATAGAATAACTCAAAGTGGTTATACAAACCATTATTTAGCGGATACCTCAATTATTCATTACAAAGGAGAAAGCACTAAAAAAAGCAGCATTAATTATGTATTTGTTTTTTACCGTGCAATGGCAATTTTTGCAAAAAAACATTTCTCAATTAAAAATGCGAGATTATTTTCCAATCTCATCAACCTTGCTATTTATGTCCGGGCAGGATTAGCGGTGTCAACAAGAACAATAAAACACTTTGTTCTTCCAATTATTGATTCGTCAATATTGTTTGTGGGTATCTACTATTTTAAAACTTATTATGAACGTGAAGTAAAATATATATCCGGCGGCAGTTATCCAGAAGAAATTGAGCAATATGGAATTCCCATTATAATTCTAATCTATTTATTTACTTTTTTAATTAATGGAGCATACTCCATTCCGACAAAGCTTAAATCAATTTTTCGAGGTGCGACTACAGGTTCACTAGCTATTCTTATAATTTATTCTTTATTAAATGAAGAATATCGATTTTCAAGAGCAATTGTTCTATTTACAGTATCGTGGTCACTAATTCTGATTCCATTCATCCGGTTTATATTACATGTTTTAAAGATTAGGGAGTTTGAAAAAACAAAATCACAAAGAATAGCAATAGTTGGAGGAGAAGAAGAATTGGATAGAATAAATAAATTCTTAAAAAACTCGATTACATCACCTGAATTGACCTTAAACATAGATTCAGAAAGTAGCTCTGCAACTTCAGCAAATGCAATTGGCAAATTATACCAATTAAACGTCATTATTGAGATATATGACATTAATGAAGTAATCTTTTGTGCCGCAGATATGAGTTCAACACAGATTATTCATAAAATGTCAACCATAAGAAAAAAGGAACTAGATTTTAAAATTGCTCCTTCAAAAAGCATTTATATCATAGGAAGTAATTCAATTGAGAACTCTGGAGATTACTATATTATTGGAACAGACACTATACTTAAGCCTATAAACCAACGGAATAAAAGATTTTTGGACTTATTCTTAGCCTCTCTCTTTCTTATAACTAGTCCTCTATTGATTTGGTTCGTTCGAAAAAAGCTGAATTTCTTATCAAATATATTACTTGTAATTATCGGCAAAATTTCATTTGTTGGATTTTACCATTCCAAAGATCTAAAGGATCCTGAATTAAAAATAAAGAAAGGGGTCTTAAGCCCGGAAGATGCGTATCCTAAAGATTCTCTCACAAATGAAACTCTTCAACAATTGAATTTAGATTATAGAAGAAAGTATCAATTGGGTATAGATTTAAAAATCATATTTAAAAACATTCCACTTCTTGGTAAAAAGGCAGATTGATTTTTAATTTTTCTTTTTACCCTATTTGATAAGTCATTAATGCTAAATAATTAATGAACATTTTGCAGTTTAATTTTTGATTACAAGCCTTGGCTATGGCTACTAGCAAATGTATCTATCAGTCAAAATTTAGTTAATTTTGCACCTTAATAGTTGAAAGCAATGTTATGGCAGAAATAGAATTAACAATGCCCAAGATGGGAGAGAGTGTAGCTGAAGCTACCATTACCAAATGGTTAAAATCCGAAGGAGACACAGTTGATGCAGATGAAGCGATTTTGGAAATAGCTACAGATAAAGTTGACTCTGAAATTCCATCGCCCAATACAGGTATATTGAAAAAAATTCTATTTAACGAAGATGATGTTGTAAAAGTAGGTGATGCAATCGCCATTATTGAAATAGAAGGAGCAAGTGGAAATGGCCAAGCAGATCCAATAAAAGAAGAAATCAAAACTTCCACTTCAAAAAAGGTTGAAGCCATTCAATCTGTCAATTCTGAGATCATTTCAGCTCCCTCAGAAAGCAAATCCCTTATCGGAAAAAATACACCTGAAGGAAAATTTCTATCTCCTCTTGTAAGAAGCATTGCTAAGAAAGAAGGCTTAAAAGCTTCAGATTTAGATCAAATTCAAGGAAGTGGATTAAATAGCCGGATTACAAAAGATGATTTAGTTCAACATATTTCTAAAAAAGATACAAATCCAACAAGCAGTAATACAGCAAGTGCTAAAATTGGAGAAAAGCCAGTCCAGGTTATTCCTATGAGTGATGGGGATGAAATTATCAAAATGGATAGAATGAGAAAGATGATATCTGATCATATGGTTCATTCAGTGCATACTTCAGCGCATGTAACCTCTTTTGTAGAAGCAGATGTAACCAACATGGTGATGTGGCGAAACAAAGTAAAAGAAAGCTACCAAAAAAGAGAAGGTGAAAAAATAACATATACTCCAATAATCATGGAGGCAGTGGCAAAGGCAATAAAGGAAATGCCAATGGTCAATGTTTCTGTCGATGGCGACAAAATAATTATTCGCAAGCATATAAACCTAGGAATGGCAACTGCCTTGCCATCAGGAAATCTAATTGTGCCTGTTATAAGGGATGCAGACCAAAAGAATTTAATTGGATTATCGAAAAGTGTTAATGACTTAGCAAATAGAGCAAGAAACAATAAATTAACTCCTGATGAAATATCTGGCGGAACTTTTACCGTTACAAATGTTGGAACATTTGGAAATGTTATGGGAACTCCAATTATTAATCAACCTCAGGTTGCCATTTTAGCTATTGGGGCAATTAGAAAAAAGCCTGCTGTCATTGAAACTCCTTATGGAGACACAATTGGTGTGCGCCATATGATGTTTCTTTCTTTATCTTATGACCACAGAGTTGTGGATGGTTCATTAGGAGGAAGCTTTGTTCAAAGAGTTGGTAATATCTTAGAAAATTTTGACCTCAACAGAGAAATATAATCGACTAACAACGATTTGTTGGTTATTAATTATCTGATTTAAGGTTAAATGGAAGGAAAAAAATATATTTGCAGTTAATTGAACATCTGAATTTTATAAAAACTACAATGACAAAGATTTTTATTAATTGTCTACTTCCCTTAGTATTTCTATTTTCATTAGGAGTAAAGGGTCAACTTTCTGACAAAGAAAAATTTACAGAATCTCTCTATTTAATGGATGAAAAACGTTTTTCAGAAGCGTTGCCCATGCTAAAATATTTGTATGAAAAAGACAAAACAAACGCAAACCTAAATTATAACATTGGAGTCGCCATTTCAAATTCAGATAATCGAAAAGAGCGAAAAGAAGCCCTTACCTATTTAGAAGTTGCAACAAAAAATGTTTCTCCAAATTACACTCCTTACAGTAATAGAGAAGACAAAGCACCTGTAGATGCTTGGTATTACTTAGGAGTAGCTCAGCACGGTGATTATCAGTTTATTCCTGCTATTGAAAGCTTTGAGAAATTTAAAACATTCATCAATAAAAAACATTATTTGTGGAACGATATCGATAAAAATATAAGCATGTCTAAATATGCTCAAATTGCCATTAAAAACCCTGTTAATATAAAAAGCACCAATTTAGGATCAAATATAAATTCTTCATCTCCTGATTATGGACCAGTAATTAGAATTGATGAAAGTGCAATCTATTTTACTACCAGAAGATTAAGAAAAGATAGCTCAAACTTTACTAATTATGATTTAACTGATGGAATGCTTCATGAAGACATTTACGTTTCATACAACGAGGATGGTGAATGGACAGAAGCAGTCCCGTTAAATATTAGTTCAAAAGGACATGAAGCTACCATTAACTTGTCAATTGATGGACAAAGTCTCTTTATTTACAAAGATGTAAATGGGGATGGGAATCTATACATGAGTGAATTGGAGAATGATTCAGCTGGTATTGAGACCTGGTCAGAGCCAAAACCATTTGGTTCTGATATAAATTCAAAAGCATATGAAACCCATGTTGCAATTAGTCCCGATCAAAGGACATTGTACTATATCAGTGATCGAGAAGGCGGAAATGGTGGAAAAGACATCTACTTTTGTAATTTACTCCCTACAGGTAATTGGGCTTTATCACAAAATATTGGTAACGTTTTAAATACTCAATATGATGAAGAGGGAGTTTTTATGCACCCTGATGGCAAAACACTTTATTTTAGTTCTGATGGCCATCAAAGCATGGGTGGATACGACATTATGTATAGCACCCTTTCAGATTCAGGATGGAGTCAACCAAAAAATATTGGGTATCCTGTAAATACTGTTGATGATGATATCTTCTTTGTAACTACACCAGACGGTAAAAGGGCCTATTATTCATCATTTAAAGAAGGAGGCCTTGGCAATACTGACCTCTATGTAATAGAGCTAATTGATGCTGAAGAAAGTGCATTAACACTATACCGTGGCGAATTTACCTTTGTTAATAGATTTCAACCACCCACAGGAGCGCAAGTAACCATTACAAATAACAATACTGGAGAATTAGTTGGAGTTTATACACCAAGACAAAGGGATGGACAGTTTTCTGCTATACTTGTTCCAAACAATAGCTACCATTTTATCTATGAAGCTGACGAATTTGAAAGCTATGAAGAAGACATTTATGTACCAGCTGGAGCTAGTTATCAAGAGATTTATAAAGAGATTAAGCTAAAACCAGTTCGTGTTGGGAAAGGCATGGCTGGCATTACACCAGCAGTTCTTACTAAAACAGATATTGCAGGAGGCTTAATTAAGGGTGGAATTGGTTTGCCTTCTAAAAAGATTATATTATATGATGAACAAGGCAATATCATAAAAGAAACCATTACAGATAATGCAGGAGAATTTACATTTTCAGAATTAGATCCGTCAAAAACGTATTTAATCAGAGCCTTATTAGATGATTCAGCTTTCTTAAAAGATTTTGAATTAAATGTTATTAATGATCAAGGTGAAACCATTCCATTTGATAAACTTGATGATTCTACCTATATTTTTGTCCCTTCATCGTTCCCTTACGAATTTTATGGAATTAGATCAAAACTTATTGCAGGAAGAGTGAAAAGTGGTAATATGCCTTTAGCTGGAATTGTCATTAGATTAGAAGATGAAGGAAAACAACTTATCCAACAAACTGAATCTGACCAATATGGCGAATTCAAATTTGATCAATTAAGCCTTGATAATACATATAGAATCATCTTTGATGGCAACTTTCCTGATGATCTCAGTATCTTGATTACAGATGATTTAGGAAGAGAGATGAACTTTAGAAAAGTTAGTGATGGAGTATATGAATATGTTCCACCTAAAATAGAAAAAGGCTCTCAAATGAAAGGATTTGCGAAAGCAGGTGGCATACCTCTTTCTAACCTATTGGTAAAACTAGAAAACAGCGGGGGAGAAATTATTCAGCAGACGACTACCGATATGAAAGGAGCTTTTATATTCAATGGTTTGAATTTAGATAATAGTTATAGAATTATCTTTGATGGAGATTACCCCGATGATGGCGAGTTAATTCTTATGAATGAATTCGGTCAAGAATTAACTTTCACCAAGGTTGCAGAAGGGATTTATGAATATATGCCAAAAGGAAAATCTAAAATGGGGTCAGAAATCATCGGTAGTGCTTCTTTAAATGAAAAACCAATAGTAGGCGCTACTGCAACATTAAAAAATGCGAAAGGAGAAAGTCTTCAGAAAACAGAAACTGATAAAGCAGGGGAGTTTAATTTTAGTAAGCTTGACTTAGACAGAAGATATAGCATTCTTTTTGGAGATGACTTTCCATCAAATGCAGTCTTAGATTTTACCAATGAATTTGGAGATAAATTAACCTTCATGAAAGTTAGGGATGGTGTTTATGAATATGTGCCACGTCCAACTCAATATGCGTTCAAATCTTATACTATTGGTGTAGAAGGAAATACTGATTATGCTGAAACTTACCCTAGGCCAGAAGAATTGAAAGACGTAATTGTATATTATCAAAAATACTTTCCTTACAACGCAAAAGATATCAATGAATCAAATAAAGAGTTCAAGGCATTTATAAATGAAATTGCTGATTTAGTAAAAGGAAGAGGGTATGCTGATGTAATTATTACTTCAAGTGCCTCTAAGGTCCCTACTAGAACATGGAAATCAAACTCTATTCTTACAAAACGCCGAGCAAATGACACAAAGCGATTATTGGAAAAGGTTTTTGTTTCAAAAGGCCTAAAAGAGGATCAGTTTAATTTTATTGACATTAACACATTGATTACTGGCCCTGAATATTCGAATGATGCTGTTAAAAATCGTTCAACGTATGAAAAGCATCAATATGTTAGAATATTTATTAAATAAAGGAGAAGTTAAATTATGGGGCTTAAACTAAAAAAGCCAATTGTTTTTTTTGACTTAGAAACCACTGGATTAGATGTATCTAAGGATCGGATTGTTGAGATATCAATCCTCAAATTACATCCTGATGGCAAAAAAGAGGTTAAAACAAGGCGAGTAAATCCACAAATGCCTATTCCAATAGGGTCATCAGAAATTCACGGAATTTATGATGATGATGTTAAAGATGAGCCAACTTTCAAAGCAATGGCTAAAAGTCTGGTTCTATTTATAGGAAATAGTGATTTAGCCGGCTATAACTCAAATAAATTTGATGTACCTCTTTTGGTTGAAGAATTTCTAAGAGTTGATGTTGAATTCGAAATTGAAGGCAGGAGTCTTGTAGATGTCCAAAATATTTTCCACAAAATGGAGCAACGCACACTAGTTGCAGCATACAAGTTTTATTGCGGCAAAGAACTAATAGATGCGCACAGCGCTGAAGCTGACAACACAGCTACATTCGAAGTACTTGAATCTCAATTAGAACGCTACAGTGAACTTGAAAACAATGTTGAATTTTTAGCTGAATTTTCAAAACGCACAAATAACGCCGATTTAATGGGTCGTATTGTTTTTAACGAAGATGATGTTGAAGTTTTCAACTTTGGAAAACACAAAGGCAGAACTGTAACAGATATATTAGAGAATGAACCTTCTTATTATAAATGGATGATGAATGGGGATTTTCCGCTTTACACCAAAAAGGTATTGACAGCAATTAAGCTTCGTAGCTTCAATCAGAAGTAGCAAGTGATTCTTAATTATTGAACCATAGGAATATGAAAATAATTTGTGTTGGCCGTAACTATGCTGACCATGCCAAGGAATTAAATAATGAAGTCCCTTCAGAACCAGTTATTTTTTTAAAACCAGAGACAGCCCTAATTCCTAAGAGACAGCCCTTTTTTTATCCTTCTTTTTCTTCTGACGTTCACTATGAAGTGGAAGTTGTAGTTAGGATCAATCGCGTTGGGAAACACATAGCCGAAAAATTTGCTCACAAGTATTATTCAGAACTTAGTTTAGGAATTGATTTTACAGCCCGAGATTTGCAAACCACTTTTAAAGAAAAAGGCTTGCCATGGGAAAAAGCAAAAGCTTTTGATGGGTCAGCCCCAGTTGGGCATTTCTTAGGTAAAAACGAACTTGGAGATACCAATAATTTAGATTTTAATCTGAAAATAAATAATCAATTACGTCAAGAAGGGAGTACTTCAGATATGATTTTTAAGATCGATGAATTAATTGCTCATATTTCACAATTCTTTACACTCAAAATTGGTGATCTAATTTTTACAGGAACCCCAAAAGGAGTTGGGCCAATAAAAAAAGGAGACCATTTAGAAGGGTTTATTCAAGAAAATAAAGTTTTAGATGTGAAAGTTAGATAGCTACTTTAGCTAATAACATTATCCTGAAAAACAATCCCATACTCCTCCAATTCTTTTAAAATAGGTATATAAATTGCTTTTTTGATAGGAATATGAATTCCAGGTTCATTTATTTCCCCATTCATCATCATTTTAGCCGCAATACCTAATGGTAAACCTACCGTTTTCGCCATTGCAGTATGACTTTGGTCATCACCTTTAACAACCATTGAAGAATGTTTTTCAATGCGCTTGCCATTCAATGTATAAATAAACTTATGCCACATTACGATCATATCCTTGTCGCCAGGCTCTAGTGTCCATTTACGTTCTAATATTTTTTGAAGAATCTGTGCAGGAGTAGCATCTTTTAAACCTATCGGAATCTCTTTAAAAATATCCAACCATTCTAATTTTTCGAATAGTTCAATTTCATCATGAGCTAGACTTAAATAATACCTCAACTTTAATTCTACAGAATCTGTTGGATTGTATGGCAAGAATAAGTTGATGAACTCTCGATGAGTCATGTTTTCAGAATTTCGAATCACATAAGAATCATCCGTTACACCCAATTGAACAAAAGAATCCCAAGCACGGCAGTAACCAGGCTTCCTTAAAGTTCCTCTAAACATGGTTTCGATATTTTCTAAGCCATAAACTTGTCGATACTTTAAAGAATCACGATTTGCAATACCTTCAAACTTTCCATGCCCCGTTATGTCTATTAATTCAGATCTTCGAAATACTTTGTGATATGGGATGTATTTGTAAGTACCGTTTTGTATAAACTTAACTGCACCCCCTTGCCCAGCCAAAACTACATTTCTCGGATTCCAAGTAAATTTATAATTCCAAGGATTATTATCACTTTCAGGAGCTACTAAACCACCAGTAAAGGATTCGAAATCCGTTAAATGCCCTCCTTCTGCTCTTATCTCATCAATCACTTTCATAGCAGATAAATGATCCAATCCAGGGTCTACCCCTATTTCATTGATTATAGTAATGCCAGCTTTTATAGTTTCAGTCTCAAGTGCTCTCATCTCACTAGAGATATAAGAGGCAGTAACCATATTCTTCTTAAACCTGATGCAATCTTTGGCTACACCCATGTGCATGTGCGCTGGTAACATCGAAATAACCATGGTAGATTGCTCAATTATAGCAGCTCTTTTCTCTTCCTCTAAGATATTTACAACTTCTTTTTCCACCAATCTATGGGTGGCAATAGCTTCATCTAAAAACTCGAAATTCTGATCAACAATCTTTATGGTCCAATTGTATTCTTCAGCTCTTTTCACCAAATATGCTAGTAAGCTTCCGGTAGACCTTCCTGCCCCAATTAATAAAATCTGCATGCTTTAAATTTTTATTTGACGACTAAATTAATTCTATTTAATATGCCTCTTAGAAAGAATTCAATTAATTGTTTGCTATCCTTATTTTTGATTGATGAGAAAGTCATTTTTATTTTGGGGATTCTTCTTTGGTGTTTTAGCCGTAATGTTTGGAGCATTAGGAGCACATGCATTGAAGCCATTATTAACACCCGCCCAAATGAGTAGCTTCGAAACTGCTCTAAGATTTCAAATGTATCACTCTTTGTTGCTATTAATTCTTGCTCTAATACCTTCTATTGCAAATAAAATCGCCTTATATCTTTTAGTTTCAGGAATTTTTCTTTTTTCCTTTTCAATTTACCTTTTAAGTATTCAAGGCATATTAAATTGGGGAAGTTTAAGTTTCTTAGGGCCTATAACACCGATTGGAGGATTGTTGTTGACCTCCGGATGGCTTATATTATTGTATAAATCAATTAATTTAAAGGATCATTAATTAGGTTATGTGTGGTATAGTTGGAATAATTTCAAAAAATTTACTTTCAGAGAATGACTTGAGTTTAACTCAAAAGGCAACTTCCACTCTATCTAGAAGGGGACCAGATGCTAGTGGCTTTGAAAATTTTGGCAAGACTGCTTTTGGCCATCGAAGACTCTCAATTATTGATACTTCTAGCACATCAAATCAGCCCTTTAAGGACTTAAGTGGCAGATATACAATCGTTTTTAATGGGGAGATTTATAACTACAAAGAGCTGAAGCAAGAGCTTTTAAAAGACGGTTACCAATTCCAAACTGAAAGTGACACAGAAGTTCTATTGACTGCTTATATTCGGTATGGCAACCCTTTTTTAAATAAGCTAAATGGATTTTTTGCTTTGGCCATTTTTGATAAACAAGAGCAAACAACATTAATTGCAAGAGATCGATTTGGAATAAAACCTCTACTAATATACACTGAAGATAATAGCCTAATTTTTGCCTCAGAAATGAAGGCACTAATGGCTTTTGATATTAAAAAAGAATTAGATCAATCATCCATTTATACCTATTTGCAGCTTAATTATATTCCT
>CAYPJC010000010.1:0-18525 GCA_964410855.1 uncultured Flavobacteriales bacterium
CATCTTTTGGCTTTTCACTTTGAACTTCCCTAAGCCAAACTAAATGTTCAAAACGCTCTTCTAACGTTTCAATGTGGCCAAACATCATAGTAGCAGAAGTAGTAATGTTTAATTGGTGTGCAGCTCTCATTATATCGAGCCACTCTTTTCCAGTACATTTCCCCTTTGAGATTAATCTTCGAACACGATCATTTAAAATTTCCGCTCCTGCACCAGGCAAAGAATCCATTCCCGCAGCTTTCAACTCTCCTAAAACTTCAAGGTGGCTTAAGCCTTCTAATTTGCAGATATGAGCTATTTCCGGCGGGCCTAAAGCATGAAGCTTTAATTCAGGGTACAAGGTTTTTAATTCCCTAAACAATTCACAATAGTAATTTAATCCAAGATCTGGGTGATGCCCCCCTTGAAGCAACAATTGATTGCCCCCATAACGCATTAATTCATCTATCTTAACTTTATACTGTTCAATAGTAGTAATATATGCCTCCGAATGTCCTGGTACTCGAAAAAAGTTGCAGAATTTACAATTAGCAATACAAACGTTTGTTGTATTAGCATTTCTATCTATTATCCAAGTAACTTCTTCCTTCCCTTTCTTTTCTTCTTTTAATTGATTTGCTACCATTGCTAAATCAGAGGTAGGGGAATTCTCAAAAAGGTATTGACCCTCTTTAGCAGTCAAAAATTTCTTTTCTGATGCCCTAACTAAAAGTTCATTGATAATCAATAGCGTATAATTTAAAATATAACTGATTCCAACACTTTAAATTGTGTTAGTTTTGTAAGTGTAAAATTAAGCATTATAGCTTTTACAATGCTGCAAACAAGCTATTGTATGGCTTGTTCATTTCTAGAAAAGAAGCATAATGACAAAAAAAATAAATCAAAAGATTAAAATAGGCATTTCTGTAGGAGACCTCAATGGAATTGGGGCTGAAATTATATTAAAATCATTAGCTGATAACAGAATTTGCGATTTATGCACTCCAATCATATTTGGATCTAAACAATGGATTAGTTATTTCTCCAAATCCCTAAACATTAATGATTTAAAATATTCGATTTCCAATGATGTTGAAGAATTAAAATCAAACCAAATAAATATCATCTCCGTTTGGGAAAAAGATGCGGAGATTCAAGAGGGAGTTGAAAGTGAAATTGCAGGAAGCTTTGCTTTTAAGTCGCTTGAATCAGCAACAAAAGCGCTGATAGAAAACAAAATAGATGCACTTGTTACTGCACCAATCAATAAAAAAGCAATCCAATCTGATGAATTTGACTTTCCTGGACACACTGAATATTTGCAAAAGATTGACAAGGCCGAAGATTCGTTAATGCTCATGTTAAGTGAGGAAACAAAAATTGGAGTTGTTACAGGTCATATTCCACTAAAAGATGTTTCAAGCTCTTTAAATTCAGATTTGATTCTAAAGAAGATAAATTTGCTAAATAAATCTTTAAAAGAAGATTTTAATATTAGAAAGCCAAAACTAGCTGTACTTAGTTTAAACCCACACGCCGGAGATAATGGCTTAATGGGGAGCGAAGAAAAAGAGTTAATATCGCCGGCTATACAACAAGCAAAAACAATTGGAGTGCTTGCCTTCGGCCCGTATGCATCAGATGGGTTCTTTAGCTCTTCCAATTATAAAAACTTTGATGGAATATTAGCCATGTATCATGATCAAGGACTGATACCTGCAAAAATGTTTTCGACTGGAGAGGGAGTTAATTTTACTGCTGGATTGTCATTCATAAGAGCTTCTCCCGATCACGGAACCGCATTTGATATAGCTGGAAAAGGAATCGCAAATGAAACATCGTTTAGAAATGCCATTTATGCTGCGATTGAAATTTCACAAAAAAGAGCGCAATTTATCGACTTACAGAAAGATGTTTTAACAGTAAATAAAAGCCGTAACTAAGGATAGGAAATCAATTTTTTTATTAAATTTGCCCCCTTTCTTTTGGGAAGGCAGTATATGATGGATAAGAAAAAAAAGCAACAATTGGTTATCCCTTTTGCAGGTTTAAAGGAAGGGATTCATCTATTTGAATTTGAAATAGATTCAGCGTTCTTTGAGCAATTTGATTATTCAATTATTCAAAAAGCATCTTTTATTGTAAATGTTACCTTTGAAAAAAAGCCGAATTTGTTTAAATTGGCTTTGAAGATTAAAGGAGAGGTATTTTCTAATTGCGATCGTTGCAATGATGAATTATCTATAAAAGCAAAAAGCAATGAAAAGCTGATTGTAAAATTTGGAGATGATCCATATGAAGAAACTGAAGAAATTAAAATAATTCCTAATTCAGAATATGAATTAGATTTGACAAAAGAAGTTTACGAATACATTCACTTACTTTTGCCATCCAAAATTGTACATAAAAAATTGATTAATTGTAATCAAGAAGTTATAGATAGATTAAATCAACTAAATAAAAGAGAAGATAGTGATGATATAGACCCAAGGTGGTCGGCACTTTCTAAGTTAAAAAAATAATAGCGATTAAAAACAACATATTATGGCGCATCCTAAAAGGAAAATCTCGAAAACAAGAAGAGATAAAAGAAGAACTCATTACAAAGCAGTAGCTCCGACAATTGCAACTTGTCCAACTACTGGAATGCCACATCTATATCACAGAGCTCATTGGTATGAAGGTAAATTATATTACAAAGGAAAAGTTGTAATGGAAAAAGCTGAAGCTTAATAGCTTGGTTCTTAAATTATATTGAAGGTGGATAACTTGTGTTTTCCACCTTTTGCTTTTTAACATCTTTAAATGGAAAGCTTCTAATTATTAACGCTAACTAAAGAAGAATATGAGTTACATTAGCCAACCCAATAAGAATTTAAAAAAGAACGAATGAGTAAAATCCGAGCAAATTTAACTGCTATTGGAGGATATGTTCCCGAATATCGGTTAACCAACAAGATTTTAGAAACAATGGTTGACACCAATGAGGAGTGGATTGTTTCAAGAACAGGGATAAATGAAAGAAGGATTTTAAAGGGAGAGGGGCTTGGCACCTCTGATATGGCAGTGCATGCTGTAAATGAATTGCTAGAAAAAAGAGGAATTTCAGCTGAAGAAATTGATTTATTGATTTGCTGCACTATAACTCCAGACTTGGTTTTTCCAGCCACTGCAAATATAATTACCGATAAAATTGGGGCCAAAAATGCATTTGGATTTGATCTAATGGCAGCTTGTTCAGGCTTTATCTATGGCTTAACGACTGCTTCGATGTATATAGAATCTGGCCAATATAAAAAGGTGGTTGTAGTTGGAGGAGATAAGATGTCTTCGATTATCGATTATGAAGACAGAACAACATGTATCATATTTGGAGATGGATGTGGAGCAGCTCTTTTAGAGCCGACAGAAGAGGATTTAGGAATTATGGACACCATTATGAAGAGTGATGGCTCAGGAAGGGTTCATTTGCATCAAAAAGCAGGAGGGTCCGTAAAACCTTCCTCTCATGCAACTGTTGACGCTAAAGAACATTTTGTTTATCAAGAAGGTAAATCAGTTTTTAAATTTGCAGTAACAAATATGGCAGATGTATCATCTGAGATAATGAAACGAAATAATTTAACCAGCGAAGACGTCACTTATTTGGTGCCTCATCAAGCAAACAAAAGAATTATTGATGCCACAGCACGGAGAATGGGAATAGGTCCAGAAAAAGTAATGCTTAATATTCAGCGCTATGGAAATACTACAAATGGCACTATTCCACTTTGCCTTTGGGAATGGGAAAAAAAATTAAAAAAAGGAGATAATCTCATTCTATCAGCATTTGGTGGAGGCTTTACCTGGGGTTCTATTTACCTTAAATGGGGTTATGATACAAATTAATTGCTTTTTTGTGATTAATATTTAACTTTAACCATTATTAAAAATCAATAATTATTCATTTTACTTGAATTAGTTATAAGAACATCAATAAGTAACAATAAATAAAAGCCTATGAAAATCGAAGAAATTCAGGATTTGATAAAATTTGTATCAAAGTCAGGTATCAGTGAAGTTGAAATTGAAGACAAAGATTTTAAAATAAATATAAAGACTCCACCATTTAAGAGAGGAAAAGGAAATGGCGAACAACAACAAGTTGTTCCTCAAATAATTCCAGGCCAAGTCCCTCAAATGCAAACTCAAGCTATTCAACAGGCGCCCGCACAACCTCAGAGCGAGTCTACTAAGGAAGAAAAGCAAGAAGACGCTAACTATATTGAAGTAAAATCTCCAATGATTGGAACATTTTATCGAAGACCTTCCCCTGATAAAGCGGAATTTGTCAAAGTTGGCGATAATGTGAGCGTAGGAGATACACTTTGTGTGATAGAAGCAATGAAGCTTTTTAATGAAATTGAAAGTGAAGTAAGCGGTAAGGTAGTTAAAGTTTTATCGGATGATATTACTCCTGTAGAATATGACCAACCATTATTTTTAATAGATCCAGAAGGCTAATTGGTTTATCTATTTCTAAATAATCACTAACTTTTTATTATGTTCAAGAAAATATTAATTGCCAATAGGGGTGAAATCGCTTTGCGTGTTATAAGAACTTGCAAAGAAATGGGTATAAAAACAGTTGCGGTTTATTCAACTGCTGATGCTGATAGCCTTCATGTTAGATTTGCTGATGAAGCAGTTTGTATAGGACCTGCGGCAAGCAGTGAATCTTATTTAAAAATATCTAGTATTATGGCTGCTGCCGAAATCACAAATGCAGATGCTATTCATCCAGGATATGGTTTTCTATCAGAAAATGCAAAATTTTCAAAGATTTGTGACGAACACGGAGTAAAATTCATTGGTGCATCCCCAGAGATGATAGATGGCATGGGTGATAAAGCCTCTGCTAAGACTACAATGATTAAAGCGGGAGTGCCTACTGTTCCCGGCTCTGAAGGGTTGCTTGAAGATATTAAGCACGCCAAAAAATCTGCAAAAGAAATTGGCTATCCTGTAATGATGAAAGCCACTGCAGGAGGTGGAGGAAAAGGGATGAGAATTATTCGTGCCGAAGATGAACTTGAAGAGGCTTGGCACAGTGCTAGAAAAGAAGCTGCTGCTGCCTTCGGAAATGACGGAATGTATATGGAGAAATACATTGATGAACCGCGTCATATAGAAATTCAAATTGCCGGCGATCAATTTGGAAACTATTGCCACATGTCTGAAAGAGATTGCTCGATTCAAAGAAGACACCAAAAACTTGTTGAAGAAACGCCTTCTCCATTTATGACGGATAAGCTTAGAGAAAAAATGGGCAAAGCAGGAATAAAAGCTGCTGCAGCTGTTAAATATGAAGGCGTCGGTACTGTAGAATTTTTAGTTGATAAAAAGAGAAATTTCTACTTCATGGAAATGAATACTAGAATTCAGGTTGAGCATACCATAACAGAAGAAGTAATCAATTTTGATTTGATAAAAGAACAAATCAAAATAGCTGCAGGACATAAAATATCGGGTAAAAATTATTACCCGCAAATGCACGCCATTCAATGCAGAATAAATGCAGAAGATCCATTCAATGGGTTTAGACCTAGTCCTGGTGCAATAACAACGTATCATTCTCCTGGTGGTCATGGCATTCGAGTTGACACGCATGTATATGCAGGCTATGTTATTCCTCCCTATTATGACTCTATGATCTCTAAGTTAATAACTATAGCTCAAACACGAGAAGAGGCTATCAAAAAAATGCAAAGAGCATTGAGTGAATACGTTATCGAAGGAATAAAAACAACTATCCCATTTCACCAACAATTGATGGAAGATAAATTGTTTCAGTCAGGTCAATGCACAACTAAATTTATGGAAACCTTTGTTTTGAAAGACCAAAAAGAAGAATAGAGAAAATTCAGAATAAAAAAAGGGCTTGATTTATAAATCAAGCCCTTTTTTTATTCTATACCATTAGTTTTACCTCAAGTTGAACTTTACCGGAACTGTATATTGAACTCTTACCGGCTTACCTCGCTGCTTACCAGGCTTCATTTTAGGTAAAGTTTTAATAACTCTAACTGCTTCATTATCTAAAGATTTCCCACCAGATACTCCTCTAATTACCTCAACATCTTGAACAGCTCCTTTCTCGTTAATTAAATAACGTATAAAAACTGTTCCACTTATTCCTGCATCTCTCGCCATAGCGGGAAACTTAGCGTTTTGCAAAATGTATCTTTGTAACTCTCTATTGGTACAATTCTCAATTTCTGCTTTACTTCCTTTTCCTTCACATCCAGGGAAGATAGGCATGTCTTCAACGATTGTAAAAATTTCTGCTTCTTCAAATACTTCTTCTGGTTGTTCGAAAATTTCAGTATTCATATCCGCTTCCGAGTCCAATATTTCGACCTCGTCTTCAATTTCTTTATCATCCTCAACTATTTCAAGAATTTCCTGCGGTGGTGGTGGTGGTGGTGGAGGGGGAGGTGGTTGATTCTGTTGTGTAATAGGAATGATTTCTTCCTCAATGTCATCAACTTGCAGTTGCCCTAAAGAGCTTGCACCTGCCTCATAAGTTTTCCATTCAAATGCTACAAGAACTATCGCTAAAACCACAACAAGGCCAAGAGAAAAGTAAATTCCTCTTTTGCTTTCTAAGTCAGCTTCAGGATTTTTTTTTGGTTCCATAATTAAATTAATTTCTGTTTGCTAAGATAATCATTTTTATAATTTCCTTTAACAATTAATGTAATGCTTCAATTAAACCTTTATTCGTTTTCTAATTAATAAGAAGGCAATAAATATTCCAAGACTATTTGCTGCAAAATCTGTTATTTCTCCATGCCTATTATCAATTATAAAATGTTGTATTAGTTCTGTGCTTAAAGAAAAAGATAATGCTAGTAAACTCCCTAATAATAAATTTTTCTTTTGAAACTTTATAGCATACAAAATCAAAAACTCTAGTACAAAATACATTCCAAAATGGGCCAACTTATCCCACCATAGGAAAGAGGGTAAAGGCAATTTATCCAGAGAAGTAAAACTCAAAAAACAAATGACAACTACCCAAATAAATACTGGCAACCATCTGAAGTTACTCAAATTTATGCTATTTCTGATTCATAAGCTTCCGCAGAGAGAAGCTCTTCTATTTCTGAAAGATCTTCAATTCTAACTTTAATCATCCAACCTTTTCCATAAGGATCATCATTTACCGACTCGGGAGTAGATTCTATGTTTTCGTTTATCTCAACTACTTCTCCCTTAAAAGGCATAAGTAAATCTGAAACAGTTTTTACAGCTTCTACTGTGCCGAAAACTTCTCCTTTCTCAAGAGTATCGCCTTCGGTTTCAATTTCAACATAAACAACATCACCAAGCTCGCCTTGCGCAAAATCAGTAACTCCGATAGTTGCAACATCGCCATCAATTTTAATCCATTCGTGATCTGAAGTATACTTTAACTCTTTTGGAATATTCATAATTATCCTTTTTTATAAGCCGTAAAATTATTAATTAAGAAATTATTGTGAAAGGGAAAACCGTAAACTTATTCCAGCATTTGTATTTGCTGTCGGAAAAGTCGAAGAAACCAATGGATTATTTGCAACTCGATCAAAGAAGAATCTAAGATTTAGCTTACTACTGAAGCGATAATCCGCTGTAAATTTTATTGAAAAAATTCGTTGACCTGCAGTTAATTCGTTTCGATTTTCTACGACTCTTCTTATTACGGTTTGATTATTTCGAATAGAAAGGTCGGCTCTTAAATCCAAATCACTTGCTTTTTCAACTTTTCCGACCTTAAAAGGAAGCTTCACATTTGTAATTCGATAACCAAGTCCAATTATATATTCCTGACCCACTACTTCTGTAACTTGATTGTTTGCAAAACTTAAAGATACATTTCTGTCTCTCCTAAACTCTATTCTAGTTAAAAGGCTATTGTTCCATGTAAGATCTAAATTAATAAGAGGCGAAAATGCTTCAACAATACTTGCGATAGAAAGTTGTTTATCCGGAATTATGTTGCCATTCATGTCCAATTGACTTGGGTCTCCATTAGAAGAGCGATCAAATTCTTGATTTCTAGAATAGGACCCGACTGCAAAAGTAGAGCGATATGCATGTTTTAAAGTAACACTCCTGAAATACTGTTTAAAAAATGGAATTTTGGATAGTCCGTCATAAGTGATATCCCAATTTGGCTTTGGAATAAGTTTAAGAAAATCATAAATTGGTATATCTTCTGGATTACTGCCTGAATACGCGGACATAAATGAATATAATAGAACATCTTGGGCAGTTCCGCTATATCCCTCTGCATAAACGTTTCCTAATGAGTCCTGCACTAAGCTTCTCGAGTTTTCATTGTCATTTCCTAATCGTTCCGAAATAATACTTCTATTTGCTCTTAAATCATCAAATACAGTAGAGCTAAAATCCTTATCATCATTTTTCTTAAATGCTGTATTTAAGCTAAAGTATGACATACTAAACGTTCCACCAATTATAGGGGGCGCATCAAAATTATACCCTAAAGAATCAGGGTCGTAAAAGAAAAATCGACTTGCACTTTCACTCTGCGCCTTATTAGCAGTTAACTGAATTCTTAAAGAATTAATTGGTCTAATAGTAGCTCTAATACTGTATGATTTGCTTTTTGTTTTAGAAAAATCCCCACTCACAAATGATTCTTCAATTAACCAATCATTTTCTCTTGCTTGAAATAAATATTTATCTTCTTCTTCTTGTAATCCAGCAACGAACGCCCAGCCAGGAGCGTTCCATTGATTATCCATACCTAAGATACTTGCTTTTTTTCCAAAATTTGGAAGAATAGTTCCTTCAGTTTCATTGTAATTCGCTGATATAGTTTTGAAACTCATTAACGTCCAAATGAGATTATCCAACAAGTAGCGCTTTACAAAGAACTTCTTCTTTTTCGTAGTATCAATTTCAACTTCCTCGGATTTGGAGGAAGACAAGCTTTCTATATCAAATTCGGCACTTAATTCAAGCTGCTCTAATTTTTCTGGCTTCTTCTTTTCTTTCTTATTCCTTTTTTCATCCTCTTTATTCTCAAATTCTTCTTTATAAGTGTACCGATTGTCTATATTCGGATCTTTCAAATCCCGTATATACTGGAATTTATTATAGAGTAAATCCATATTTAAATTCCCTTGAATTGACTTTGTATTAGAGTTCCTAATCGTACTTCCTAAAGTATCCTTTCCGGTTGGATTTCCAATTTTGTCCCAAGCATATGTAGCAGAATAACTTGCGTTTGCATTAATAAAATCTAATCCAGGAATTTTATTAATTGGAATATTGTAATTAAGGCTAAAGTTGTGATTATAATTACTATTGTCTCCAAAAGACTTAATGTTTCTCCAAACTTCTTGTTTATAAGCCTCATAAGACTCTTTATCTTCCTTATCTACCTTCCCAATTGGCTCGCCAATTAATGCGGTATTTGTAGCGTTAAACGTAAAGACTATCGACTTTGTAAAATTATGGCGTAAAGTATATAACCTTGTCCAATTAAATGTTTTTTGATAAAATGGTGGAGATTCAACAGTAATGCCGCTGGTAATATTTCTTACTTGTCTTTCATTATAGGTTCTGTTAAACAAATTTTGAAAACTTATTTGGCTCGGTATGAGATTAAAATTAAAATCACGAATTAATTTAAACGCTTTATTATTCTTAAAAAACGCTACTTCCTTGAACGGTTCAATTGATTTTGGCTTCGCTGAATAATTGTAATTAATGGCACCTCTGTAAGTTTGTTGTCTATCGAATTTTGTATTTATATTTCTATTAAATATTTCTGAATAGGCATAGGTAAATGAAAGATTTTCAACATCATAGATGTTTCTTTTCTTTTTATTGGGCCCGGGAAGTTTTCTGACATTCGTAAAATTTATACTCCTCCTTTGGGTATAATCATCTGTTTCTTTTTGAAGAGAGTCTTTAAAGCCTGCAGTAAGTTCATCAGACTTGTATAGTTCCTGTAATTTAATATCAGGATCCAATGGATTATATTCAGGTCTGACAACACTTTCAGATACTGAATAATACATAGGTACACTTAGATTGGATTTTTTAGGAAGAAACTTAGCTAAATCAAGACTTGCAGATAAATCATATTGTAGTCTAGTTTCTCTTTGCCGTTCATTTAGTTTTTGCTCTAGACTACCCCAACCCGGAGTACTGTAGTTACCTGATAAATTTACTGTACCAAGATCTGCAATTTGGGCTGTCATTCTTGCAGTAGCAGCCCAACCTCCGTCATTATTAAAGTCTGAAAGACGAAGTTCGTTCACCCAAACTTGAGCACATTTTTGAATTCCATCATCATTTGGATTTCCAGGGCCTCCTCTCGTATTTCTAACCCCTAGCATAATAACACGAACTTCAGAAAGGTTGGGATTTCCTTTTATGCGAATGGTGTTATTTCCGTCCTGGGTTACATAATCTACTCCAACACTTACCCCATTTCCGGGTGTGCTTTTCAATCGATTTCTGACCTGTTTAGCATCCACTAATCTATCTAGAGGCAATTCAATTATGTTTTGTGCCGGCCAAACTTGTTCAGGAGCATTCTGACCTGGTCGAGTAACAACCAATGGGACTTCATATTCATAATAATTATTATCAAAATCAGTTCCCAATCGTAATACTAATGATACATCCCCATCATCTAAAGCCTCTGTTTCACTACCAGCTTCAGCATGAGCATAATATTTAATCTTTTTGTATTGTCGAATATCTAAATCTAAATTACGGTAGGCAAACTTTGTATAGCCATCCTGCAAATCACAAACATCCAAAACCAAAGATTGCTCATTTAGCTGCCTTAAATTCGTCGTACCAAAATCAATTTCTCTATCTATACCAGGCGGAATAGTGTAATTTATAGGAACTCTATTAGAATTTTCTTCAACATTTACTGCCCCAATATTGAATGTTGTTGTGCCTGGCTCTGAGCCATGAGTATCTCCTGGTGGAACATCATCCCCAAAATATTCTCTCCATTCTCCCCTTACTAAACCTAATCTAGCAAATCTCACAACTACTTTTTCGTCAAAACCTTTAAGAAACATTCGCATAAACCGGATAGATTTAAAATCTCGAATTTGGCCTATTGTTTCATCAGGTCGGCGAATTGGTATTTTAAATTGATACCAATTAACTTCTTTTGTTTGGCCATTAACATTCTTAGTTGCTCTTACGACATCTGTAATATAGCCTGAGCCAACATTTCCTGGCTGAAGTAAGTCAGGTCTCAAATCTACTTTATATTGATAATAACTCTCCGTGCGGTCTAAGTTAAAGTTTCGATTAACATCTTCAACATCAGGTAAGGTGGTAGCTGCTGTAGGGTAAGATTCAGTGGATTGCTCTCCTGTTGGCGAGTTGCCTTGGTGGCCGTTAAATTTTTTATATCGATCTAAAATGGAGAGTTGTTGAGCGTCATAATCACCTCCTCTGTAGTAATGATAATTATCTTTAGAAGGGTCATTAAAAAAATCGTTAAAAACAGAGGGGTCTAAAACATTATTTTTTAATGTGTCTAAGTAAGAAACAAAGAACGCTTGTTCTTGAGCATCAGATAAACCATCTAATCCAATGTCTTGAAAAGTTCGTGCTTCTGGATCATTATCGAAAGCATTAACGACTGATTGAACTGTAGGAATTCTACCCCAGATCGTATTCACTGTATTTAAATTTGACTCATCCGTTGGAAATCCATTTTCAAAACTTTTTCGTGAATCTTTTAAAATATCTTCAGATACAGAACCAATATTAAAGTAAAGTTGGCCACCGCTTGCATTCGGATTACCATCTTGAGCATTAAATGGATCCATAATCCAAAACTGAATAAATTCAACATTTGAAGCTTCAAAGTCACTTCCTTGAATCTGACGCATAATACCTCCCCATCGGGAAGATGGATTTCTTAAGCTACCATCTCGATTTAAGCCATCTGAATAAGCTCCAGCTTCTGTATCATAATTGTAAGGTCCTCTCTCTTCTGGATAAAATGCCAAATCCAAAGTTGGCAGGTTATTGATCAATCCAGGCTCAGGATCTTTATTTGGAAACACTTCGGTTTCTAATATTTCTCTTGAATAGTTATTAGATTGACTTGTCGAATTCCTTATATGATTAGGTGTTCTACTATCATTTCTAAAAAAAAGTGGGTCAATAGTGTACCAAGCCAATTTTGCCCTATTATAGCCATATGCCTTATCGCCATTTAAGTTGCCCTCAGGAAATAATTCACTTTGGCCTTGAGGTGTACTCGCAAGATACCACGTATTTGCAGAACGAATATCAACCACTGTCTGGCTGCCTTCAAAATCATCAATGTATGCCACTCCTTCTTTTGTAATTGCCCGCGAGTTTCCTGGAAATAGTTTTGCTGCTTCAGCAGTTACGGTTATGGTAGATTTAGTCTTAGTATCATAGAACGGCAACATATCAGCTAGAGTTGTGAGAAGAGGGACTTCTGACCTATATGAACCATCAATACCAACTACTGTATTTGAAATAGGCTCATCACCAATGTTTATTTTTCTTGTTAAAGGACGCTCTGTTAAATTTAAAACTGTACCCCCAATATTTATATCTTCAGAAACTCTATAATCTAATCTAGTTCCTAAAAGCGTTTTAGTTTGAATATTGAATAAAGAATTACTTCCTAAGGAAACTTTTATTGGTTGACCTGAGGCTAAGATACCTTCATTTAATATTTTAACCCTCCCTAAATTGTAATCAACAGTATAATCAACATTTTCTGTTAATTGAGCCCCTCCTGCTGTAACGGTAACAGAACCTTGAGGAATATTAAAAGCATTCAACGAAATTTCGGAGCCAGAACTCGATTGATACCTCCCTCGAAAACTAAATCGATTCCTATCTGCATCTTGCTGAGCAAGAACCCTTGTAGTAGTGTAAAGTGAATCAAAAGCATATTTATTTGCTAGTATAGGGTTCTCAAATTGACGTCTCAAGTAACTACCAAAAGGTTCTAAAACAGGGAAATATATTTTCCCATTTTGCGGGTTAATCGTTACATTTTGTATAAAGTCAAACACTCCGTCAGGCTGTGGCTCATTGTTTACAGTAATTCTATCCAACGCTAGTACATTAATAAGAGGTAAATCCTTTGGTTTACCTTCAGGGAAATAAGGGATTTCGACTCCAGTTTCTTGGTCCAGGTACCAAATCTCAAAATTGAAATTTTCTTGACTCACATTAAATGCATCTAAGGAATAAACGTTTTTCATCATTAAGTCCCAGTTGGGCAGGCTAGGATTTATAATGGTTCCTTTCAATAATTTTAAATACAAAGCTTCTTGTCCTTCAACTCCATCAGTAGAAAAATCCCCTACTTGATAGGTCTGACCATTGAAAGTATATCGATATGATACTGCTAAAACATCTTGAGGGTTTAAAGTTCTGTTTAAAGAAACATAACCCAATTGAGTATTTAAAGTGTATTCGTTTGGAGAAAGTAAAGCGGCATTTTCTAAAAGTTCATAATCAGAGCCACTTTCTAATCCTTGAGACTGCAGAATTTGATCAGCGTCATTGAAATTTCTAATGGATTGAGAATTTGGGAATCCTCCATCTAAATCTGCATATAAACTATTCGCAGAATTATCTGAGGCAGGAACTAACGGATCCCTTTGAACTACAGCTTCATTGCTGATTCTTCTATCATTCCCTAAGTCTAAAAACCCAATAATATTTCTTGTGTTGGTAAAAGTTCCTTGGGTATTTGTAATGTAAAGCTCAACGGCTGTGATATTAATTCTAGATGTTATTCGAGGCGGACTATTCAAGTTGCCCTCATAACTTTCTCTGAATAGATGTGAAAGAAAAAAGTGTCTGTTTTCTTCGTATTCAGAGGCAGACTTTTCAAAATCTTGGACTTGAGCGCCACCGCTAACGTCAATCTCTTTCTTTTCTCCTTTTTCTTGCGAAAAAATAGAGGTAACGCGCATTCTGCCAAACTGCAATTCTGTTTTTATACCAAATAACGTTTGACTTCCAGTAATCAAGGTACTTTGCAAGGGTAGGCTAACGTTTCCTGCTTCAATTTTTTTTATTATTTCATCTTCATAACCTGTATATTCAATTTTCGTTTGGTTTTCGAAATCAAAGGTTGCTTCAGTGTTATAACTCGTTTGAAGTTTAAGTTTTTCTCCTATGTTTCCAATTACATTTAGCTGAATTTTCTGATCAAAATCAAAAACACTTGTCCTTCTTTGTCGCTCTGGCAGAATAGGGTTATCCCTTTTCGATACATTTATTCCAAATGATAACTCAGCAGAACCTTGTGGTCGAATATCAATTGTATTTCCTCCAAAAATTCTATCAAAAAGTTCGCCTTTAACATTTATTTGTGGCCTCCATCCTTCAGATTTATTTAGGGTTTCTGCTGCCGATTTTTTTCTCCAGAAATCTTTATTGCTCTTTGCCATATCGTATTCCAAGTACTCTTCAAGAGTCATATAACTTGGGCTTCGATAATTCATGTCTCCCATTTTCTGGAAATAATTATATCTTCCTGTTTCTGGGTCATACTCAAAACCTTTTTTAATATTGGCAGGATCATCAAGATAAATTGGACTATTTCCATCATTTATCCCCTCATTACTCTCGTCATTAAAGGGATATGGCAAATCAATTTCATTGGAATCTGTTTCAGTAGAATCAAGGGACGCATATAAAACACCAAGCCACCTTTTGAAGGTGGCTCAATTGGCGTGATTGCCAAAAGCGAACCGACAAAAATGCCGGTCAAGCTCATAGGTAAGATGAACCTGCTTATATTACTTTTACTGAATTTCAAATTACAAGGAAATCCTACAACCCTTTAAGTGCACTCTTTATGACTTCTTCTAGTTGATAATCGGAATTCTCATTTAAGATTTTTACAATTACTTTTTCTGCTTGATTTTTATTAAAGCCAAGGTTTACCAAGGCAGATAACGCTTCATTTTTCAATGTATTGTCCACAGTTAAAGAAAATTCAGATAGAATATTTTCTTTAGAAACTTTATCCTTCAGATCAATAATAATTCGTTGGGCAGATTTTGGCCCTATACCTTTAACACCCTTAAACCAAGCAGCATTACCACTAAGTATTGCTTGCTCAATTTCAGTTGGTTCTGCAGATGACAAAACCAACATAGCCGTAGCAGGACCAACACCGGAAACTGAAATTAATAATTGGAACAGTCTTTTTTCTGGTAAACCCTTAAACCCATATAGCAATTGTGCGTCCTCACGAACAATTAATTCAGTAAACAACTTACACGTTTCCTCTGAACCAAGTTTACCATAGGTATTTAATGAAATATGCACATGGTAACCAACACCATTGCATTCGATTATGGCAAAAGTTGGGGACTTTTCTACCATTCTACCATTTAGATGTGCAATCATAAATTAAGAGTTTCTTGTTTGTGCATCAACTGCTGCGATTGTTACCATGTTAACAATTTCTCGAACACTACTCCCTAATTGAAGTACATGAACAGGTTTATTTAAACCAAGAAGAATCGGTCCTATTGCTTCCACTTCTCCCATTTCTTGAACCAACTTATAAGCTATGTTTCCTGCTGAAAGGTTTGGAAAAATCAACACATTAACTTTCTTGTTAACCAATTTAGAAAATGGAAACATCTCTTTCATTGACTCTTGATTCAAGGCGAAATTTGCTTGCAATTCACCATCAACTACTAATTCAGGATGAGATTGATGAAGTATTTTAACTGCTTCACTCACCTTCTTTGATTCTTCAAACTCTGTAGATCCAAAATTTGCAAAGGAGAGCATAGCGATTCGAGGTTTTATTTTTAATCGTTCAACAGATTTGGCAGCTAATACAGTTATATCGGCCAAATCTTGTGCAGAAGGGTTGACATTTATAGTGGTATCTGCAAAAAATACTGGACCATTCTTGGTGCTTAAGATATACATTCCCGCAATTCTATTTACGCCCTTTTGTGTACCAATAACCTGTAAGGCAGGCCTAATTGTTTCAGGATAATTTCGAGTAATTCCACTAATAAATGCATCTGCCTCTCCTTGTTCAACCATCATGGCACCAAAATAATTTCTATCTCTCATTTTATGTCTTGCCTCATATTGGGTAACCCCTCTTCTTTGTCTCTTTTTAAATAGTACATCGCCAAAAGCATATCGTTTTTTTCTTAATTTTTCATCTTTTGGGTCAATAATTTGAACACCATCTAACTCTAAATTATTTTCGGTAATAAGGCTTTCAATTTTCTCTTTTCTGCCTAAAAGAATAGGAATAGCTATATTTTCATCCTTAACAACTTGAGCCGCTTTTAGTACTTTGTAATTATCTGCTTCACCAAATACAACCCTTTGAGGTTTTGTGCGAGCACGTTCAGTCATGTTTTTAATCAACTTATTGTCTAGGCCTAAACGAGTGCTTAATTCTAACTTATACTTCCCGAAGTCTGTTATTTTCTTTTGTGCTACTCCACTTTCCATAGCTGCTTTTGCCACTGCAGGAGCTATTATCATTAAAAGTCTGGGGTCCATTGGCTTTGGAATGATAAAGTCTCTGCCAAAAGATAAATTTCTAACACTATAAGCTTCATTTACTTCTTCAGGAACTGGTTCTTTTGCAATTTTAGCTATAGCCTTTACAGCAGCTAACTTCATCTCTTCGTTTATGGTTGTTGCACGAACATCTAGCGCTCCTCTAAAAATAAAAGGAAAACCAAGAACGTTGTTCACCTGGTTAGGATGATCTGATCGGCCTGTTGCCATAATTATATCTTCCCTTGCATCCATTGCATCTTGATAGGGGATTTCTGGGTCAGGATTCGCTAGGGCAAAGACAATTGGATTATCGGCCATACTCTTTACCATTGCTTTTGCCAGAACATTACCTTTTGAAAGTCCCAAAAAGACATCAGATCCTTTAATTGCATCCTTTAGTTCTTTTAAATCCCTATTTGTAGCGTATTCCTTCTTGTACTTATTTAGATCCTTCCGATCAGCTCTAATAACCCCTTTGCTGTCACACATGACAATGTTTTCTTTTTTTGCACCTAAAGCAACATAGAGATCAACACATGCCATAGCAGCCGCTCCTGCTCCATTAACAACAATAAGAACTTCTCCCATACTCTTCTCAGCCAATTCTAATGCATTCAGCAAAGCAGCAGATGAAATTATTGCAGTTCCATGCTGGTCATCATGCATAATAGGAATATTCAATTCCTCTTTTAGCCGTTCTTCTATTTCAAAACATTCAGGTGCCTTTATATCTTCCAAATTAATTCCCCCAAAGGTTGGAGAGATAGCTTTTACTGTTGCTACAAAACTTTCTACATCTTTACAATCAACCTCTATATCAAATACATCAATGTCGGCGAATATCTTAAAAAGCAGTCCTTTTCCTTCCATTACCGGTTTAGATGCGTCTGGACCTATATCTCCCAACCCCAAAACTGCTGTTCCATTCGAAATCACTGCCACTAAATTTCCTTTAGCAGTATACTTATAGCTTAACTCTTTGTCTTCAGCTATTTTTTTGCAAGGCTCTGCTACTCCAGGAGAGTAAGCCAAAGCTAAATCACGTTGTGAACTATATGGTTTGGTTGGCCGAACCTCAATCTTTCCAGGTTTTCCTTCTGAATGATAGTCTAATGCTTCAATTTGCTTTCTAGTGTCAGCCATAATATCTAATTTAAGGGCTCATAAAAGTAAGCAATAAGCAGTGCTTTTTGAAACAAGAAAATTTGAATTGATGACCGAAAAGCAAACAAAAAACAGGCCTCATATAGTTGTTTTTAGTGGTGCTGGTATGAGTGCAGAAAGTGGCATAAAAACATTTAGAGATAATGGAGGCTTATGGGAAAATCATCAAGTTAGTGAAGTTGCAACACCTGAAGCTTGGAATAAAGACCCAGAATTGGTTTTGAAGTTTTATAATATGAGAAGAAAACAGCTCTTGGAGGCTAAGCCCAATTCAGCTCATAGGGCTGTATTTGAATTAGAAAAGCATTACCGTGTTACAGTAGTTACGCAAAACATTGACAATTTGCACGAAAGGGCAGGATCTACAAATGTATTGCATTTGCATGGTGAGTTAATGAAGGTTGAAAGTGAAAAATATCCAAACTTGATTTATGAGTTGAAGAAAGACAAAGTGGAGTTAGGCGATCTATGTGAAAAAGGATTTCAATTAAGACCGCATGTTGTTTGGTTTGGAGAAGCTGTCCCGAATATGGAAATAGCATATAAAATTGCCAGTAAAGCAGCTATTTTTATCGTTATAGGTACTTCACTGAACGTTTATCCCGCATCAGGAATTATTAATTATGTGAACTCTTCGGCGAATTGTTTTTTGATAGACCCAAATATGCCAAGTGAATTACTTCCAGAAAATTGGACTATTTTAAATACAACTGCTGGAAAGGGTATGGAAATATTGAGCAAAAAACTAATGAGCAGTTAAAATAACCCCAATAGTTTTGGGAAGTT
>CAYPJC010000011.1:0-16885 GCA_964410855.1 uncultured Flavobacteriales bacterium
ATTATGACCCTCTTTCATGGCTTTAGTTACTAAGTCAACTAATTTTGGCGAGCAGTTAAAATCTGGGAATCCTTGAGATAAATTAATGGCATTCTCTTGCCCAGCAAGTACCGACATTTTCGAAAAAATGGTGTCGCCTACCTTAGGTAACTTTGAATGCAGCGAAGCTGAAAAGCTAGGCATAAGTTGAGAAGATTGATTTTTACTATTACTACTTAATTGAGGCAGAGAGATATTCTCTATTCATTCTTGCAATGTTTTCAATTGAAATTCCTTTAGGGCATTCTATTTCGCAAGCTCCAGTGTTAGAACAAGGACCAAATCCTTCTTCTTCTGCTTGTTTTACCATGTTCAATACACGGTCTTTTGCTTCAACCTGACCTTGTGGCAATAAAGCAAATTGAGAAACTTTTGCAGATACAAATAATGATGCTGAAGCATTTTTACAAGCAGCAACACACGCTCCACATCCGATACATGTAGCAGCGTCAAATGCTTTGTCAGCATTTTCCTTTTCAATAGGAATAGCATTTGCATCCTGAGTGTTTCCTGAAGTATTTACAGAAATATACCCACCAGCATGTTGTATTCTATCAAAGGCACTTCTATCAACAATTAAATCTTTGATTATTGGGAAGGCTGCAGCTCTAAATGGCTCAATATAAATTGTCTCGCCATCTTTAAACTCTCTCATGTGAAGTTGGCAAGTTGTAACATTTTTTCCTGGACCATGAGGTTCTCCATTGATATGCAAGGAACATGCTCCGCAAATACCTTCTCTACAATCATGATCAAAAGCAACAGGAATTTCTCCCTTGTTGATTAGGTCCTCGTTTAAGATATCTAGCATTTCTAAGAAAGAATTGTTTGGAGAAACATCTTTCATATCATAAGTATCTAAACTTCCCTTTGCTTGCTCGTTTTTTTGACGCCAAACCTTAAGTGTAATATCTAATCCTTTTTCTGTCGACATATCTTTCTTATTTGTATGAACGTGTTTTCAGTTCAACGTTATCAAATACTAAATCTTCTTTATGTAAAATAGCTTCTGAAGGCTTGCCTGTATATTCCCAAGCAGCAACGTATGCATATCCACTATCATCTCTTCTGGCTTCTCCGTCTTCTGTTCTAAAGTCTTCTCTAAAGTGACCACCACAAGACTCATTTCTTTCAAAAGCGTCTCTTGCGAATAATTCTCCTAATTCTAAAAAGTCAGCTACTCTTCCAGCTTTTTCTAATTCTTGGTTCATTTCATTCGCATCACCTGGAATTCTTACATCCTTCCAAAACTCTTCTCTTAGCGCAGCAATTTCAGTAATGGCTTCTTGTAAACCCTCTGGGGTTCTTGCCATACCTACTTTGTTCCACATGATCAAACCTAACTTCTTATGGAAATAATCAACAGAATGCTTTCCGTTGTTGTTTACCAATTTGTTAATCGTATCAGTTACCTCTTTTTCAGCTTCAACAAACTCAGGACTATCTGTAGATATTTTTCCTGTCCGAATGTCATCTGCTAAATAATCGCCAATGGTGTATGGTAAGACAAAGTAACCATCTGCTAAACCTTGCATTAATGCAGAGGCACCTAATCTGTTTGCCCCATGATCAGAGAAGTTAGATTCTCCAATTGAATATAAACCAGGAACAGTAGTCATTAAGTTATAATCAACCCAAGTTCCACCCATGGTATAATGCACCGCTGGGTATATTTTCATTGGGGTTTTGTATGGATTCTCTGCAGTAATTTGAATGTACATATCAAACAAGTTGCCATATTTAGATTCAATTACTTGCTCACCTAATGATAAAAGATCGGCAGCAGTAGGATTGTGAATTCCTTTTATGTGTGCTTGCTCTTTTCCGTATCTCTGAATTGCAGAAGCAAAATCTAAGAATACGCCTTCATTCGTGTCGTTGTTTACAATTCCAAAGCCAGCATCACATCTTTCTTTGGCTGCTCTAGAAGCAACGTCACGAGGAACTAAGTTTCCAAAAGATGGATATCTTCTTTCTAAATAATAATCTCTATTTTCTTCTTTAATATCTATAGGTTTCAATTTTCCTTCTCGAACAGCTTTAGCGTCTTCTAGTTTAGCCGGAACCCAAATTCTCCCATCATTTCTCAAAGACTCTGACATTAATGTCAGTTTTGATTGTTGCGTTCCATGAACTGGAATACATGTTGGATGAATTTGCGTGTAACAAGGATTTGCGAAATGAGATCCTTTTTTGTGGATTTTCCATGCAGCAGTGGCATTAGACCCCATTGCATTGGTAGACAAGAAAAACACATTTCCATAACCTCCTGATGCAATAACAACTGCATGTGCTGAATGTCTTTCAATTTCTCCGGTAACTAAGTTCCTTGCAATAATTCCCCTTGCTTTGCCATCAACCTTTACAACGTCCAACATTTCATGTCTGTTGAACATTTCGATCTTGCCTTTGGCAATTTGTCTGTTCATGGCAGAATAAGCACCTAACAACAACTGTTGACCAGTTTGACCTTTAGCATAAAAGGTTCTAGAAACCAAAACTCCTCCGAAAGAACGATTGTCTAATAAGCCACCATAATCTCTTGCAAATGGAACTCCTTGTGCAACGCATTGGTCGATAATGTTGGCAGATACTTCTGCTAAACGGTAAATATTTGCTTCTCTTGATCGGTAATCTCCTCCCTTAATGGTATCGTAGAATAACCGGTAAGTTGAATCTCCATCTCCTTGATAATTCTTAGCAGCATTTATTCCTCCCTGAGCAGCAATTGAGTGAGCTCTTCTTGGAGAATCTTGGTAACAAAATGCTTTTACATTGTATCCCAGTTCTGCTAAAGAAGCTGCTGCTGATCCACCTGCTAATCCTGTTCCTACAACGATAATGTCAATATTTCTTTTGTTGGCTGGATTAACAAGGCGAATGTTGTTCTTATAGTTCGTCCATTTATCTTTTAATGGACCTTCTGGTATTTTTGAATCTAAATTTGACATACAGAAAAAGATTAATGACTCGAATTAATGAAATGGAATAGAGCAATAAAAATAAATCCAACAGGAATCAATATAGAATAAACCTTTCCAAACTTCTTAAGTGTAGGGGTATATTTTTTGTTGTTAAATCCAACCGTTTGAAAGGCAGATTGAAAGCCATGCGTAAGGTGCAACGATAAAAAGATAAATGCTAAACAGTAGATTCCTATTCTAACAGGATTAGCAAATTTATGTTGAAGTTCTGTGAAATATCTATAACCCTCTGTGCCGGCTACAGTACCACTAAAGTCTCCGTCAATAAATTTGGTCTTTATCTCTGGAATCCAAAAATCATAAAAATGAAGGCCTAAAAAGAGGATAATCATAATACCTGTAATAATCATATTCCTACTCATCCAAGAAGAATTTGCACTTGGTTTGTTATAGGCATATTTGATAGGCCTTGCTTTTCTATTCTGGAGTTCTATTACCACTCCCATAATTAAATGTATTACCACACCAAATATTAATATGGGTTGCATTAAAAACTGAATTAATGGATTAGTTCCCATAAAATGAGAAACTTCATTAAAAGCAGTTGGGTTTATAACTGAGAGAGAGTTGATGACAAAATGTTGCAATAAGAAGATCAGCAAGAACATGCCTGATAATGCCATTACAACTTTTCTAAAAATGGACGACTTAGGATTTCCCATACTTAATTAGCGTAAATAATTATTAGATATTTAAGAATACAAAGGTACTTCTTGAAGGTTTGTATTCAAAACCAAAAAAAATCTTATTTGTTTATTTAGACACGTTCTTAATAAGTACTTTTTTGTGGCTCTTATTTAACACATTTTTTTAAAAAGCGTTTGTCAATTGAACTTCAAGCCTCATAAATTGTTCGGCCGACCTTAATATTTTTTTTCAAATGGCTGTCATCTTTGTACCTTTGGTAATTCTAAAATAAAAAAGATGAAATACACACCTATCGACGCAAATCTCTTCATTAAAAATCGGGAAAAATTGGCAAAAAAAATGGCTTCAAAATCAATAGCTATTTTTAATTCCAACGATCTAATGCCTACAAATGCAGATGGAACAATGCCTTTTCGACAGAATAATGATTTGTTTTATTTGTCGGGTGTAGATCAAGAAGAATCCATTCTAGTAATTTTTCCGGATGCTCCATTTCAAAAGTATAGAGAGATTCTTTTCCTGAAGGAAACCAATGAAGAAATTGCAGTTTGGGAAGGCGAAAAATTGACAAAAGAAAGTGCAATTAAAACTACCGGCATCAAAACAATTGTTTGGCTTAAAGATTTTGAGAAAACGCTTCAATCAATTATTTATCAAGCTGAAACGATCTACCTGAGTGACAATGAGCATCTAAGGGCTTCTATCTCAGTTGAAACAAGAAACGATCGATTTAGAGATTGGTGTAAAAAAGAATTTCCACTACACAAGTATGATAGAATTTCTCCACTGACCGACTATTTGCGTTCAATAAAAGAAGATGAGGAAATAGAACAAATGAAAATCGCCTGTAATATAACAGGTAAAGCAGTTGACCGAATTTTAAAATTTATTAAGCCAGGTGTAATGGAATTTGAAATTGAGGCAGAAATCATGCACGAGTTCTTAATGAATCGTTCAAGAGGATTCGCTTATTCGCCAATAATCGCTTCAGGATTTAACGCATGTGTTTTACATTACCTTAAGAATAATCAAGAATGTAAGGATGGAGATTTAATTTTAATGGATATTGGAGCTGAATATGCAAATTATGCCTCTGATTTAACAAGAACTGTTCCTGTAAATGGTCGATTTACAAAAAGACAAAAGGAAGTTTATTCTGCAGTTCTATCTGTTATGAAAAGTGCCATGAAGATTTTAAGACCAGGTATTACTTTGAGTGACTATCACAAACAAGTTGGAGACTTTATGACGGAACAGCTTTTGGCACTTCAATTAATTTCAAAAGAAGAAGTTGAAAATCAAGACTCAGATTGGCCAGCATATAAAAAATACTTCATGCATGGAACTTCGCATTATATTGGACTAGATGTACATGATGTAGGTAATTGGTATCAGCCAATTGAAGAGGGAATGGTGTTTACTATTGAGCCCGGAATTTACATAAGAGAAGAGAATATGGGTATCCGCTTAGAGAATAATATCTTAATTGGTAAAGCTGCGAACATCGATTTAATGGCACATATTCCAATAGAGATTGATGAAATTGAGTCAGCAATGAATTCTTAGTAGGGTGTCTTTTTTAGTTTATCGAGGAAGCCGTATTGCTTTCAAAACCACAGGCAAAGGCAGGGCAATTGTTCTAATTCATGGATTCTTAGGCTCACAAAAAATTTGGGATGAATATGCTATGCGTCTAAGTAAAAACTTCAGGATAATAACCATTGATTTACCAGGCCATGGCGAATCTGAAAGTTTGGGTTACATTCATGAAATGGAGTTGCTAGCCGACTTGGTTAAATTCTTATTGAAAACAATCAACGTTCGCAAAGCGGTTTTGGTTGGCCATTCCTTAGGGGGATATATTTCATTAGCATTTGCTGAAAAATACCCCGATAGTGTGCTTGGTCTTATTATGGTAAACAGCACTGCTAAAGGCGATTCAAAAGAAAAAATTAAGGGTAGAAACCAACTAATAAACCTTTTAAAAAAGGGAAGTGATAGACCTCTTGAGTTATTGGTTCCTAGCTTCTTTAATGTTTTAAGTCAAAAGACCCGTTGGTTTCGATTGCGCTATTTAAATATGGCAAAAAAGGCGAATAAATCAGGAGTGGTGTCTACCTTAGAATGTATGAAAATTAGAAAGGAGAGAGAAATTGTCTTGAAATTTGCTCCATTTCCTTATTTGTATTTGATTGGTAAGGAAGATAAAATATTCAACTATAAAGAGTTGATTAATGAATCTCAACTGAATGAAAAAGGGAGTTATTCCATTTTTGAAAATTCAAGCCACATGATTTTTTGGGAAGAAAAAGAGAAGTGTTTTAAACGAATTAAAGACTTTTCGAAGAAGCTTAGTTCCTAAATGAAAGGAGTTTCTTGTAAACCATACCTTCATTGATTATAAATAAATGATAGTCGCCTTGTGGCACCTTTTTTAAATCAATATCAGTTGCCTCTTTTCGTTTGGCTAATTCACCACTTAAATGTATCCTGCCATTCAAGTCACATAAATCATAAGTGATTTCATGAGTGTATTCTGGATGTTCAACATAAAGATGATTTCCAGCTAAATGAATTTGATATTCAAGTTTTGTTTCGATGAATGTGGAATTCGGTTAATAGATGTTAAATTTAAGCTGATTCTATCAATTTTTATAATAAAGTAGACTAGTACATAGATTTCGACTATAAAATGTAAAATTCCATCTATGAAAGCTTTTATTGAGTGGATTTTATTCCACGCTCAGGAGATAAATAAGAACATTTCAAAGCTTAAGTTTGTAAAAAAAGTCATGTTAGGGTATTGTAGCAGCTTAACGAGTTACCAAAGAAATAAAACCAGAGAAGTATTTGTTGGGACAAAAAAAATAGGGGGAGATAATCCAATTTTATTGCAGTCAATGACCACTACTGATACAATGGATACTGTTGGATCTGTCGCGCAATCCATCAGAATGATTGAGGCCGGTTGTGAATTGGTTAGAATTACTGCTCCAAGCAAAAAGGAAGCTGAGAATTTAAAAATAATTAAAGAAAAATTAAGCTCTCAAGGGTATTCTACACCTATAGTTGCTGATATTCATTTTACCCCGAATGCAGCGGAAATAGCTGCACGAGTGGTTGAAAAGGTAAGGGTGAACCCAGGTAATTACGCGGATAAAAAGAAATTTGAAGAAATTGAATATACAGATGTTACTTATAAAGCTGAGCTAGAACGAATTCGAAAAAAGTTTACGCCTTTAGTTCTCATTTGCAAAGAAGAGAATATTGCGATAAGAATAGGGACAAATCATGGCTCTCTCTCCGATAGAATACTTAGCCGATATGGAGATACACCGCTTGGAATGGTGGAATCTGCCTTAGAGTTTTTAAGAATTTGCGAGGACAATCAATTTTATAACATTGTTTTATCAATGAAAGCAAGCAATACACTTATAATGGTGCAAGCTTATCGATTATTGGTAAAAAAGATGGAAGAAGAGGGAATGAATTACCCACTTCATTTAGGGGTTACAGAAGCTGGAGATGGGGAAGATGGTCGAATAAAGTCTGCTGTAGGTATAGGCGCATTACTTGAAGACGGCTTAGGGGATACAATAAGAGTGTCCTTAACCGAGGAGCCAGAAGTTGAAATACCTGTTTCACGGAAACTTGCTGATAGATATTTAGGTAGAGAAAAGCATTCCCCTATTAAGCCCATTGATGTAAACCCACTAGATCCTTTTAGCTACTCCAGAAGAGAGTCTAAAGAAATTATAAATATTGGAGGAGGTAACGTTCCAATAGTTATCGGTGATTTATCAAAAAACACAGATTTAAAACAAAGTTCCTTTTTTGGATTTGGGTATAATTATTCTGTGCCACTAGATAAATGGAACATAATGGATCAAGCAGCTGACTATTTGTATATTGGTAAAAATCAGATTGATTTTGAGATACCAGGTACCTTAGGTGTTATCCAAGATCTTGATGCTTGGATGAAAAGCAACAAAAAAGCAAGACACTATCCCATTGTTGGAATAGCAGATTTAAATGAAGACCTAATAAATAAGGCTGATCTACTATTTTTGGATGTTGGGGCAGATGAAGTCATCGAAAAAGCTGATATTATTGATCAAATAGCAAAAAGTTCAAATGTTGTTTTAGTTCTTTCTACCTCCAACCTTCATGGAATGGCAGAACAAAGGAGGGCAATGATTGAATTGATTAATAATAAGGTAAAAGTCCCCGTTGTTTTTAAGAGAGATTATAAGGAATTAGATGGAGAAACTTTTCAAATTAACGCTTCAGTAGATTTAGGAGTGTTACTAATTGATGGCTTAGGAGACGGTTTATGGCTTAATGCAAAGAATTGTGGAGGCAACAAATTAGTGCTCTCAACATCCTTTGGAATTTTGCAAGCAAGCAGAACCCGCATATCAAAAACTGAATACATTTCTTGTCCTTCGTGTGGAAGAACACTTTTCGATTTGCAAAAAACCACAGCAAAAATCAAAGCAGTTACTTCTCATTTAAAGGGTGTTAAGATTGGAATTATGGGCTGTATTGTTAACGGTCCCGGTGAAATGGCGGATGCAGATTACGGATATGTAGGGACAGGGCCAGGGAAAATCACACTTTATAAGGAAAAGGAAGTTGTTAAGAGAAATGTTCCGGAATCAGAGGCGGTTGAGGCTCTAGTTGGATTAATAAGAGAACATGGAGACTGGGTTGAAGTTGCTCACACTTAAATCAATCTGGTGTTATTAATTCCTTAGCAAGTTCAATATATTCTTGTTACTTTTCTTAATTAAATAATAAATTTATGAAAGCTTTAAAATCAATTATTGTATTCACCTCAATTTCCATATTCTTAATATCCTGTAATACCGATAAAGTATCAGATTTAGAAAAAGAAAACAATGCATTAAAAGCTTCTACAGTTCAAAAAGATTCATCAATCAATAAGATGCTTGCAACTTTTACTCAAATTCAATCCAACTTGAGGGAAATTAAAAAGCGAGAAGGTATTATAGAAGTGAAAGCCTCGAGTATAGACAATACAACGAAAGATATAGGTAAAACGATTAATGAAGATGTAGAATCAATCAGTGAGTTGATGAAACAAAATCAGAATCTAGTTCAATCGTTGAATCAAGACTTGAACAATTCAAAAGTTGAAATAAAAGGGTTTAAGGAAATAATTGCCAATTTAAATACTCGGGTAAAGGATAAGAATAAAGAAATTGAATCTTTAAATAATGAGCTAAGAGAGAAGAAGATAAAAATAGGACAGCTTTATTATGCAGTTGATTCGCTAAGCTTCGCCAACCAGACAATTGAAGGGGAACTGGAAGAAAAGATTGACCAAATTAATGAGGGATATTTTGCTATTGGAACTTTTAAAGAATTGAGAGACAAAAATGTAATAACGAAAGAAGGAGGGTTTTTAGGTTTAGGAAAAACAGAGGATTTAAAAGACAACTTCAATACTGAATACTTTAGTAAAATTGATATTCGGAAGCAGAAATCATTTTTGATTTATGCTGATAAAGCTGAAGTAGTTACCAATCATCCAGCTAGCTCTTATAAATTTATGGGAAAGAAAGGGAAAGCTGACAGCTTGGTTGTTACAAATCCAGAAGCTTTTTGGAAGTCAACCAAATACCTCGTTATTAACGTTAACTAAGATCAGATAGCTGGGCTAATGCGATATAGCTCATCAAACCGCTTCCGATTTCAATAGCTCTTTCATCCACGTCAAATTCTGGACTATGAACGCTTTTATTAATGCCTTTTTGTTCATTTCCTACTCCTAATCGATAGAAACAAACGGGACTGTGCTGGGAGAAATAAGAAAAATCCTCAGCAGTCATTCTAAGGCCTAAGTCTTCCACATTATTAGCGGTTAGGTATTCGCTAGCAGCAGCTTTAGAAGTTTTAGTTGTGTGAACATCATTGACAAGAAACGGATAGCCCTTCTTAATATCAACGACGCATTTAGCATTATGCGCTTTAGTGATGTCGTAACATATAGATTCAATTCTGCTGTGATAGATCTTTCTCCAATCTTCATCCATCGTTCTTAGAGTTCCCTCTAGTTTTACTTCATCGGGAATAACATTGGTGGCTCCATTGGCAATTACTTTTCCAAAAGAAAGAACTGTTGGAACGGTTGGAGGAGCAACTCGGCTTACAATTTGTTGTAACTCGGTAATTAGGTGAGCTGCAATAACAACAGGGTCAATGTTTTTGTGTGGTAAGGCGCCATGTCCTCCTTTACCTATTACTGTTATGTAAATTTCGTCAGCTGAAGCCATGTACATTCCTTCTCGAAATCCAACTTTGCCAACTTCCATTTCAGGATAAACATGCTGAGCAATCATCCGCTGAGGTTTATATTTTTTCATTATTCCCTCTTCAATCATTAAGGATGCTCCTCCTGGCAATTTTTCTTCACCTGCTTGAAAAAACAAAATGACTTTGCCATTCCAATTGTCTTTTGTTTCATGAAGAATTTTGGCAACTCCCATTAAACAACTTGCATGCACATCATGTCCACAGGCATGCATTACTCCTTTATTTTTAGATTGAAAATTATGTGCAGTTTTCTCCTGTATAGCTAAGGCATCTAAATCTGCTCTTAAGGCAATAGTTGGTCCTTGTTTTTTGGAGTCAATTACAACTGAAAAGCCAGTTTTTACCCAACGCTGATCAATGTTAATTCCCCAGCTTTCCAACTTATCAATTAAGAAATTAGCGGTCTCAAACTCCTGAAAAGATAGTTCGGGGTTTTGATGAAGGGTTCGCCTAATGGCTTTAATTTCTTCAAAGTATGTGGAAGAAAGTTCCTTTATCGTTTTTTTTAGTTCAATTAAATTCATTTAGAAAAGAAGATCATTTTAAGAGAAACGAATAACAGAATTGTACCAAAAACTTTTTTCATCTGCTCTTCGCTTATATATGAAATCGAAAGCTTTGAGCCGAAATATCCCCCAATTATAAATGCTAGAGAAATTACGATGGCATATTTAATGTTGAGTGCACCTGCTTTATAATAATTCATTGCAGCTAGAATACCAATTGGCGGAAGCATTAGTGCTATGCTTGTTCCTTGGGCATTGAGTTGGCTTAATCCTAGGAAATAAATCAAAGCTGGCACAATGATGATTCCTCCACCTATTCCAATCATTCCGCTAAGAATGCCTGCAATTAATCCAATAACAATTAAAATAAGTATTGTGGTTGGCCCCATTTTCTTGCTTTAAATATCTAAACTTAATGAAAACATAAATAAGCTCTTGTCATTTACTTCTCCATTTTCAACTCCCCAGCCCCAATCTGCTCTAACAAAATACCCTAAAACTGTTGATCTTAGACCGAAGCCAAAGCCTGCTACAATGGGATCATTAATATTTTCATAGGTTACTGTTATTGGGCCATTTTGCTTGGTTTCATTATTCAATGGGTTATCATCTGCATAAGGGGAATCACCAGTCCAAGCAGTTCCAATATCACCAAAACCTATAATTTGAAAGTTTCTTACAAAGTCCGATTGTATGGGTCTATTAATAAGGTAGGAGAAGAGGGGAAGTCTTAATTCATTATTTATCACAACAAAGTTATTCCCGTTTCTTATGTTTTGGAAGAAACCTCGCATATTGGCTGCTAAAGCCTGAAAGCCATAATTTTCTGTCTGACCAATAGGTGTTGTTTCATCAAATATGTCAGATCGCCACCATTCATCAACTCCACCTAAATAAAAAACTACAGGATTTGAACCGAATGATTTACTCCCAGCTATTCTCCCTACATATATAAGCTCGCGATGAATTTTTTGATAATGACGAAAGTCAAAGCCTAGAACTGTTAAATCAGATGAACTGGTTTCCTCAGCTTCACTATATAATAATTGATATTGTTCAGCAAAAAACTTATACCTCGTTCCATATTTTATGTTTAACGCAACATTTCTTGTATTGTCAAATACATAGGCTGCTTTAACTGAGCCCCAGTATTCATTAAAAATGTCTCGTTCAAGATTACTGCGATCACCAGATAAAGGAACAATTTTATCATTACGAATTGATGCAATACCTTGAATTTTTGTGACTTCACTGAATGGCCAAGTAAGTGAACTAACAGCTCTTAAGGTCTTAACATCATAAGGGGCCAAACTTAAAAGCGTTGAGTTTCTAACCAACGCTCTATTTGTTACCCGTTCTCTTGTTCTTGAAACAATGAATTCTTTATCTAACCTTCTTTTTAAATTTTGATAGGTTAAGGAATATTCAATAAGATCACCTGCAAATCTAAATCCGCCGTAAATACGATGATCCTCCATAAGGTCAACAATTCCAATTTTAGTATTAATTCCTAATCCTGAATTGATGTATGGACCTCCATTATAAAACTGATATTGTCCATTGATAAATGTATTATTAAGTTGCAAAACTGATTCATCAGCCTTAAAGTTTAAACGATATAGACGTTGTGTAGGAAATTCAAGTTCTTCTTTTTCTTTTTTCTTCTTTTTAGCAATTACCTTTTTGGAAGGTTTTTTAGCTTTGCTTGAACGATTGCTAAATTGATAATCTTTGATATTAATTTCTTTTTTTACTTCTGGAATGTCAAATACTAAAAAAGATTCTTCTCTTTTTACTCGGGTTAAATTGACTTCTTCTGAATTTTGGTTTTCTTCAAAAAAGTTGCTTTGAAACTTTTCTGCTTTTTTAAGATATAAACTATATCGATCGTCTTTGTAACTCATCTGACTAATCACCTCTGCATTGCTAGCATTTTGGGACAGTATGTTTCTTGTATAACTCTCTTTCTGTTCAGACTTGTAGAAATAATTATAATGTATAATGGTATCGATTCTAGCAACAGAACTATCAAATGTCGCTTGATATCGACTGGTAGTATTTTGGTCATGAATAAGGTAGTAAATCTCATTGCCAAGAATAAGTGGGGAAGACTCGTCAATCTTATCTGTATTGGTGACGGAAGTTATTGGTTCATCGCCATTTAGTAGGTCATAGACAAAAATGTCTTTCTCATGGTTAAAATATTCTCCTTCATAATCTGTATTTAGACCATCGTTTAATCGATTAGAAACAAAAAATATTTTTTCATCATTAGGACCTACCACAGGTTCTAAATCGTCAAAATAATCGTTTGTTAGATTCCGTTGTGTATTTCCTATAACATTGTAGAGATATAGGTCAGATTTTCCTTTATTAACCCCTGAAAAAATTATTTGTCTTCCGCTATTCAAGTAATCATAAGAGAGCACTTTTTCCATTTTAAAAATTGGTTTAACAGAGGTGTTTTTATCTTCAATGTTATAAGTATGAAATAGAATCTCTCCTTTTTCTTCGATGATATAGGTTAAAAGTTCGCCTGTTGGATGCCAAGCCAAAATGGGGTAAGAATAATCTTGAATACGATCTAGTTTGTGTTCATCTTGGAAAATCTTTTTGGTTTTATTCTTTTCAATATCGTAGAGGTATACTTTGTATTGACCAAGTTTATTTGTGCTGTAAGCAATATACTTTGAATTTGGGCCTTGCATAAAATTCTGATATCTTCTATTCTTTTTTACTTTAAATTCAACTGACTCGCCAAAGTCACTAAAAGTTTGATTCTTTTCTCCCATATAAATTCCTTTATAGTGAAGCATCCAATCATTATATAAGTTTTCAAAGGGAACACCAATTACGTATAAGAAACCGTCGTCTATTTCTCTACTTATTCGGGTCATGTATAGGATGTTCGAAATCACGTTGTTGCCATAAGTTTCGGCTATATATCGCCACATCGCGTGGCCTGCTATGGCTGCATCTTCATTGTTTAAGGAATTAAAATGTTTGAAATTATCATTGAGAATTCCTTCTCGAATTCTTGTATTTAAGAATGGATCATTTGGCTCTGAGAGGTAGGATACAAGTCCATTGATGTACCACTCTGGTAAATGTAGTAATGCTGAGTTTCTTAAAACTTCTCTCCAATTTCCGCCATAGATCATCTGGTATATTAATATTCTGAGAATTCCTGCGTCTATTTGTTTTTCTAGTTTTTGGTAATCCCCCTCGAAGTAAATAAATACTTTGCTGCCGACAATTGTAGTTACTCCTCCAATGTTGTAATTTTCATCTGTAGATAGTCCAATATTGCTTTGTCTGAAATGAGATTGCTTATTGTAAATAATAAATTGGATGCGTTCATCAAGATAGAAGTCAAGAAACTGTTCCATTTCTTTAACTTTTGAATTAGCGTATTTCGCTGTATGGACAGCTAAATCTTTACCTCCGGTATAAAAGTATGTTTCGAAAGTTTCAAAGCGATAAAATTGCCACTCAAAATCATCGTATTGAACCCTACTTTTTCCAAAAGGAGTTTGAGTTCCATTATAGAATTGACCATATACAACATTCTCAAATGCATAAACATTTAAAAGCAGGATAATAATAATTTTTATGGTCTGTGATAGTCTCAAAAAGAAATTTAAAGGGATAATAAAATTAAGAAATTAAAGGCATTAGGCTACCTTAGCAGTTCTTGAAAGTGTAATTATGAAAATTAAGAAATTTACCTTTAATCCGTTCCAAGAGAATACTTACATCTTATATAATAAGAATAAAGATGCCATTATTGTCGATCCGGGATGTTTTGATCAATCAGAAGAGAATGAGCTACTTAAATTTGTTGAAGAAAATGGACTAATTCCCATTAGGGTAATAAATACGCATGCCCATATCGATCATGTTTTAGGAAACCAATTTGTAGTGAATCAATTCAATATTGAATTATCATTATTTCAATCTGAATACCCGATGCTTGAGATGGCAAAAACCTCAGCTGAATTATATGGAGTCCCATATAAAGAATCTCCTGAACCACACTCTTTCTTGAAAGAAGGAGATCAATTAGTTTTTGGAGAAACGACTCTAAAAATACTATTTGTACCTGGGCATGCTCCAGACCATATTGTATTACTCAATGAAAAAGATAAAACCCTCATAGGAGGTGATGTTTTATTTAAAGGCAGCATTGGACGGACAGATTTGCCGGGTGGAAATCATGAACAATTATTAAAAAACATAAAAGAAAAAATTTTCACTCTAGATGAAAGTATTACAGTTTATTCAGGACATGGAGAAGAAACAACCATAGGGTTTGAGAAAAGGAATAATCCCTTTTTTACTGCCGTTTAACCCGTATTATGTATAGAAAATTTATTACGTCCTGCCCTTAGGTTTAGGAAATAAAAAATCCCCTTAAAGTATTCAAACTTTAAGGGGATTTTTCTTGTTAGTAACGACTAATTATTTGGCTATTATAAGCTTGCTTAATTGACGTTCTCCTTTAGCATTTATTATTTCTAATAAATAGATTCCGGAGTTTAAATCGCTCACATTTAATTGAGTGTATTTGTTTAAAGTTATTTGTTCACGAATTATTTTTCCATCAAGACTCCTTAATTTGATTTGAGTGCTTGAACTTTCAGACAATTGAATGTTCAGTATATCTCTAGTTGGGTTTGGATATATTGTTGCAATTTGATTTGCTGGATTACCTATTGGCTCAATTCCAACCAACTTAGCATCAATAGTATTCAACGTGCTTGGGGTAATAACCGGAAGGTTATAGTCAAAATAAATAGCTGCAGCATTCTCAATGGTAGTTCCATGAACTAAACTGGCTTGCTGCTTAATAGAGTAAGTTACCCAACCATGGCTTTCAGGCTCATTACTATTACTGTCTGGTAAATTGATATTATCAAACCTAAACTTGATAACATTTTGACTTGGAGAAATTAAATTCACTACGACTGGATCACTTGCACCAAGAACTTGAAGCGTGCTTTTATCCAGAACACTAGTATCTAAGGTGTCAAGAATAAAAATATTATAGGCTTGAGCTGTTCCAGTATTTTGAAATTGAATGGTGTAAGTTAAATCAGTATTTGGAAGCACTGCCCCAGAGTCACCCACTCCAATCGGTTGCACTTCTTTAATGTTTGGATCGTAAGATGTTCGGACTGGAATACAAAACTGTTTAACATTGTTTGAAGCATTTGAATCTCCGACAACTGGATCTACAATGTAAGTAAAACATACAGTGTCACCTATCATAGCAGTAGTGTCGGTATAAGTTTGAAAGCTAACAGTAAAAACATTGTAACCGTTATTATTCAAATTAGAAAAGTTCCATTCCACAGTGTCACCATTTGTGGCAGAAGGACTTATGCTTGGAGATCCGGCGTATGAAAATAAACTATCCGTAAAAACAATTTTCATAGTGCCACTTTTGTCTTGACAAAAGGAGTTATAGGTGTTTACAAATAGGCTTCTTGTTTGACCAGGCACACTTCCACCACTTGTTGAACCATAAAGATCAAATCCAACATTACAATCTAATGAGAAGTCATTACCTGAAGATGGAACAGTTGATACGGTATAATTACCTCCTGATGGACAAATAAATGAATAACCACTGCCGTTATCTAATTCAATTGTATAAGTTAATGTTGCAGGAACTGTGATGGAGTAATTTCCACTTGTATCTGTCCAATCTGAAGCTACAATAAGCCCTCCCTGAATGGCATTTACTCGTTTTCCATAAAGCGGCTCATCAGATCCGTTGAATATACAATCACTATTTTGATCTAAATAAACTTGCCCCTTAATATTGCCGCACGTATCAGCGTAAATAATAGCATTTGGAATTATCAATGTGTCTGCAGCCCCATCAGATGCGGTGGCTATAAATTGTAAGGTGTAAAGTCCTGCACTGGAGTAATTATGCGAGAAAAAAGCAGTAAATTGATCTGAAGAATCAATAAAGCCAATGGTGGTACCAAAACTGCCATCACCAAAGGCAATTTGAACATCAATGGTGTCAAATGCTGGGTAACCAACAGCTGTACCATTTAAACTTATTCGGACACCTTGCGCAAAATTACAAGGCCCTGAAGATTGAGATTGATTTGTTGTATCAATAGTGACTGTACCTGCACTAACTGAATTTGGAAAGAAAGAAAAACTAAGAAATAAGCAACCAATTGTAATTAATTTTCTCATTATGATGGTTTTAGGGTTTGATACAAATGTAGACGAAAAAAAACAAACTTAAGGTACAATGATTTTTAATTAGTTCAAAAACAGTAATTTACAATAAGGTTGTTGGGAAGAATAATTAATTAGGTAAACCTTGGAAAACTGGTGCGTTGC
>CAYPJC010000011.1:16931-17138 GCA_964410855.1 uncultured Flavobacteriales bacterium
GATGAACGGTTGATAGTTTGCATTAAAGAATGGAAAGGCAGGATTCACTCCATCAGTTGGAAGAATAGTAAGTAATGGCGATTCTATGGTTGGCATTAATATCATCGTCTTGCTTACTCTAAAACCAACTCCAATAAGTAGATGAATTTGAAGATTAGTTTCGTTTAAAAATTCTTCATCATTTAAAGGATAAAAGGACGATCGATC
>CAYPJC010000012.1:0-984 GCA_964410855.1 uncultured Flavobacteriales bacterium
ACCCAATAATATTAGCTCCTGATCTTTTTCGAACATGTAAGTCCCCAATTGATTTATTTTTGAATTCGGCTGGCAAACTAGCATAGGTTATTTCTTCTAGAGAGATATTGTCATTCTGCCCATTAAGCAAATTAAAAAATTCCACAACATCGGGCTTCATAACCAAAGAAGCCATATGTGCTCCACCTACTTTATCGGGCATAACTACATTATTTGCTCCAGCCATACGTAGTTTCTTGTCTGAAGAATTCTTCGAAGCTCTGCTTATAATTAACAAATCCTTCTTCATCTCCCTAGCTGTTAAAACAACAAAAACATTCTCTGAATCTTCAGGCAAAGTTGTAATTAAAGCTTTAGCTCGATCAATACCTGCATCAATCAAAACCTTATCTTCGGTTGCATCTCCTTGGATATAATTTTGACAATCATCTGTGATGGCTTCTTGAATTACTTCATCGAATTTTTCGATGAGCAAATAAGCTTGATTTGATGCTTTCAACTCTTGAACAATTTGCTTCCCATTTCTACCGTAGCCACAAATGATAATATGATTTTCCAATTTTTTTATCTTTTTCACTCAAATGCCTTTTAAACTCCCCATCAATTATATAAGAAGATATGGCACTTAAAGCATAAGCAAATGTACCAATACTGAAAACGATTAGAAAAGAGGTGAAATAACGCCCCTCCACTGAGAGTGGCCTAACCTCCTGAAAGCCAACAGTCGAAATAGTTATAATGGTCATAAACAATGCATCACCAAAGCTATATTCTTCTATCATATAATAGCCCAAAATACCAGTCATACAAACGACCAATAAAATGATAAAGGCAATGTATATCTTTTTAAACTTCTTAAATTGAAACAACTTGATGGTGTGTTAAATATCCCAAACTCTACTCCTTTTCTTGAACTTTAAGTAATGCTTATGCTCTAAAATAAAAGCCATAATCAAGTATATGATTAATGGTGAACCCAAGGTT
>CAYPJC010000012.1:994-16824 GCA_964410855.1 uncultured Flavobacteriales bacterium
AGATAAATAGATAAAAGAAAGCCTAATTCGAGATGTTCTTAACCCCAGCTTTTGACCCCACCAAGAGCAAACACCAAATGTATAGCGTTCAAAAAAATCTTGTATTCGATTAATCATGCAGGTTCTTTTAAAATAGAATTTCCGATAGTGCAAAGTAAGCAATTTTTAAAATCGCAATGCTGTGTTTTTAATTGAATTAAAGCTTGTGACTCGTAAGCAGATTCGATTGGAAAATTTAAAGACTCCCACTTTTTAATGATGTTATTTTTCTCCGGTTTTAGCTTTTCCAAAAAATGAAGTGCACGATCTATTAAATCTTGTTGCTTCATCCTCCTCCCATATGCAAACAGAATAGGCACTACAACATTTATTAGCAGGACTTCTATAGATGAGTCACCCAAATTTTTAGCTGAATTTCTTTTTGAATTCTTTTCAAACTGATAATGAGTTTTCCAATAAGTATTTACTCCTACTTTAAATAGCTTTTTTAAGTTTTGAATATCCTTTGTTTCAAGAATTTGCTGAAAAAGCTTAGGGTTTTTATGCAAAAGAGATGCAAATTGGCTAATCCGAATTGTTGGAAAATTCGCAGGCCGCATTCTCATAAACTTCCAAATCGATAACTCCATTGGTTTCAATCCAAATTTCTTTTTCAAAAAATTATATTCAATAGATAATTTCTTAGGAAACTCATCACTAAAATCTTGCTGCAAAAAGCCTGCTTGGCCAAACAACAAAGCTTCCAGTTGTATTTGATTGGCTTGATGTTTTCTAATTAGTTGGAAAGGAATTGAAGTAGCCAAAATTTCAAAAGGTGTGGCATTTACTTTGAAGCCAAAATATTTCGCTAGCAGCTGGTATAAGCTTGCCTCCCAATCATTTTTTTGAGCAAGTAATAATTGCTCAATTCTATCTGACTTAATTTGCAATCGTTCAACTAGCTTCTGATCAATTAATTGTCTTTTAAGTGTCTGATTTGTTTGAGCTACTTGGTTGTAACAAGGAATCCAGTTGCTATTCTTTATTAAATTTTCATATTCATCCAAGAGTCTCTTTTGAACCAAGCCTTTTAACTCAATGGTTGGAATTTCTTGCCCATCTTTTCTAAAAACCTGTTGATCATTACTCCAAACTACATGCAGAATAACTTTATCATAGACAGCATCCGCTTGGTGCTTATGTCTTCTCCAATCACTTGATTTAATATGAATTTCAATATTGCCAGCCCACCTAGTACCATCAAGCCGTATTTGTCCATTAAAAAAATCAGGACCTGAATGAAAATTATGCAGCCCTGCTTTTAGTATCTCTATTGAATCCCCAGAAGTTGTAAGTAACTTGTTGTGATTAAATTGCTGAAACTTCCATATATATTGAAGAAAATCTTCGTTCATAATTAAACGAAGATAATTGTTTTAAACCTGAGTTTGATCTAAGAGTTTTATTATTGTTCTAAAAATCAATAAACTACGTCATTGCGAGGAGGGACGACGAAGCAATCTTCTAATATCAATTTGTATTCATTTTTTAGGAAGAAGCTCTTGTAGTAACAAAAAATAGATTACTTCTCTTTGAGTACAAAGCTCGCAATGACAGTAAACGATGAGTACAAAACGAGTAATGACGTCCTCTGAATAAATTTAATTTTCAGCTTAATATCTTTCTCCTAGACCTGCCTGCAGTAGCCGAAAAGCTACTTTCGACAAAGGCACGGTGAGAAAGAAACAAAGAATCATGACCAAGCAAACTTCTTCGCTAAACTCTCGCCGCCTCATGTTTGGCCTTGCCGCCCAAATTCCTAAACATAAACTTCGTTTTTTGTCTTGTACCGAACTCAGGTTTTAATTTATAAATTCAGCCATTTGCGCCTGAATAGAAATTGCTTTTTCCTTGGCCGCTTGAGCAAAATCTTTTCCAGATGATGCGTAGATTATGCCCCTCGAAGAATTAATAAGCAAGCCAATATCTTCGGTCAAACCGTACTTACAGACTTCAGCAAGACTCCCGCCTTGAGCTCCTACTCCTGGTACTAGCAAGAAGTGATTTGGAATTATCTCTCTAATTTCTTTTAATGACTCCGCTTTTGTTGCTCCTACAACATACATCATATTTTCATCACTTCCCCACTCTTTTGAAGTCCTCAACACTTTTTTATATAAAGGTTGGTCATCCTTTAAATTCTCCAATTGAAAGTCAACTGCTCCTTCATTCGATGTTAAGGCAAGAAGAATGGTCCACTTGTCTTTAAATTCTAAAAATGGCTTAACGGAATCGCTTCCCATGTATGGAGCAACAGTTACTGAATCAAATGGGTAGGTTTTAAAAAATGTTTCTGCATACATGCGAGCAGTATTCCCAATGTCTCCTCTTTTTGCATCAGCAATGGTAAATATATCTTTAGGTATGTACTTTAGTGTTTCTTCGAGTATCAACCATCCTTTTGGACCCATGCTCTCATAAAAAGCAATATTGGGCTTATAAGCCACACAATAATCCTTTGTAGCGTCAATAATCTGCTTGTTAAATTCCAAAATGGGATTATCAAATCCCTCTTTTAAATGACTGGGAATCTTATTGATATCTGTATCTAAACCAATGCATAGGAAAGACTTCTTTTTCCTGATTTGAGCGATGAGTTGCTTTTTGTTCATGTGGCAAAAATAACACTTAGGGAATCAAAAAGCACTTTAACTTAATCATGCAATCATGTAACTTACTTAGAAACAATTATCTTTTTTGAAATCAAACCAAACATGGTTTCAAGTTGAACCAAATAAATACCATTATCTAATGATGAAATATCTACTAGACTTTTGCCATTGGGAATAGTTTGAACCAAAGAGCCTCTCATGTCATAAATCTTGATGGAGTTTATTCTTACACCCTCAGTTTTTATATTAAAAAATTCTGAAACAGGACTTGGTACTAATTGAATGGATCTTTCTGCCAATTCTAAATCTGAAATTCCAACGATAAGTCTTTGATCACACGCTTTAGTTGTATAGTTAATGTTGACATTAGAATCCTGATAGCAACGCAAAGGCCCATCATGATATAATGATAACGTGCCCCTTGGCAGCATAATGGATAAAGAGCCAATCTTTTCTAAATACGGTAAATCAGAACCTATTCCACTTATGGTTTCAATATCTAAAGGACTAGTGTAAATTGCTTTGAGGATGATGGAATTTGGAAACGAATCCATCTTCACAGAATCAACAATTAATCTAAAAGTTGAATCTGTTACTGTAATTCCTGCTGTGTCTGGATAATAAAAACGTAAGGTATCACCGGCTATTACATTGAAAATATACAATGGAATATATCTGCTGTATTGGTCGTTATAATAAAATACAGTATCATTTCGGTCAAATAAATAAAGGGTAGACCACTTAACACTATCACCAACATAGCGGAAATATTCTCTTTCAATTTGCCTAGCTAACTGTCCTTTATATAATGTGTCTTTAATAACCTGATATTTTGCGTATTCAGCATCAGGAGGGGCAGCTCCTCCGAATTGGCTTATAGAATAATGCCATTCGGCACCAACAGGTGCAATATTTTGTGAAAACAATTGACTGCTAAGAATGACAAAGAGAATTAAAATAAAAATTTTCATGATTTTATTTTTTTTGTAATCTAAGTAAATTTAACTTTTTTTTTTAAAATCAAAAGATTAACCTAAAAATCCTTCAGACCCTCTTTCAACTTTTCCGCATTTTCAGCAACTCTTAAGGATTCAATTATTTCACCAATATCTCCATTAATAATTCCATCGAGATTGTATAATGTTAAATTTATTCGATGATCTGTAACCCTACCCTGAGAGTAATTATAGGTTCTAATTTTAGCAGATCGATCACCTGTTGATACTTGTGACTTTCGTTCTGCTGCAACCTCTTTTTCTCTTTTTAATACTTCTGCTTCATAGATTCGACTTCGAAGAACCTTCATTGCCTTTTCGTAGTTTTTTATCTGAGAGCGTCCATCTTGGCATTCAACCACTGTATTTGTCGGAAGGTGCGTCAACCTTACAGCTGATTCTGTCTTATTTACGTGCTGTCCACCTGCTCCAGAAGAACGGTAAGTATCTTTCTTTATATCTGCCGGATTAATTACAACTTCAACCTCATCTGCTTCTGGCAGCACAGCAACTGAAGCAGCGGAAGTATGCACACGTCCTTGTGTCTCAGTTTGAGGAACTCGTTGAACACGATGAACCCCAGACTCATACTTCATAATTCCATATACATTTTCACCAGAAACTTCAAATCCTATTTCCTTAAATCCACCTGAAGTACCTTCATTCATAGTGGTTATTTCATGCTTCCAACCTTTACTTTCTATGTATTTGGTATACATGCGGTATAAATCACCTGCAAAAATATTTGCTTCGTCTCCTCCTGCTCCTCCTCTTATCTCAATGATCACATTTTTATTATCTTCAGGATCTTTGGGTATAAGCATGACCTTTATTTGATCTTCGAGCGCATCTCTTCTTTTTTCTAAATCATCAAGCTCGCCTTTAGCCATTTCTTTGAATTCTTCATCCTTTTCTTTAGATAGAATTTCTTTAGATGATATTATATTATTGAGCACATTATCATATTCATCATGCACATCAACGAGTAACTTTAGCTCGCTATATTCTTTATTGAGCTTCACATAGCGCTTCATGTCACTAATAATCTCAGGATCAACAATCAATTGAGAGACTTCAATCCATCTGTCTTTTATTGAAACTAATTTTTCTAATAAACTGCTCATCTTTTATAATTTGGGGTTGGGAGTTTGGGAGTTTGGAGTTTGGAGTTTGGAGTTTGGAGTTTGGAGTTTGGAGTTTGGAGTTTGATTCCGCTATTTACTTAAAACCGTCATTCTAAAATCGTTAATCAAAAATCATCCATTAGCCATTGTCATTTATCAATTTCGTTTCCTCTCCTACTCAACATTGCTACATTAAAATATTATATCGTTACATTGGTTAATTCCTCAGCACTCAATAAAAGAACTCTCCAAATTCAGACTTGATAGTTAATTTATTCTGTGTAGCCGATTCTACCCTACCAATAACTTTTGCATCTACATTAAAACTCTTTGAAATTGCTATGATTTCTTCAGCAAACTCTTCTGGTAGATAAATCTCCATTCGATGGCCCATGTTAAAAACCTTGTACATTTCTTGCCAAGTCGTTCCCGATTCTTCTTGAATTAATTTGAACAAAGGAGGCAATTCAAATAAGTTATCTTTTACAACATGTACATCTTTTACAAAATGAAGAACTTTAGTTTGCGCTCCACCACTGCAATGAACCATTCCATGAATGCACGATCTATGTTCTTTTAAGATTTCAGCTATAATAGGTGCATATGTTCTGGTAGGTGAAAGAACTAATTGACCAGCATCAATAGGAGAGCCATTAACAGCATCCGTCAATCCTTTTGATCCAGAATAGACTAAATCTTCCGGCACTGCTGCATCATAAGACTCAGGATATTTTAAGCTTAGTTCTTTTTTAAATACATCATGCCTTGCCGAAGTTAATCCATTGCTACCCATTCCGCCATTGTACTTATTCTCATAAGTTGCTTGACCAAATGAAGCTAAACCAACAATTACATCTCCAGGTTTTATATTGGCATTATCAATCACTTCATCTCTTCTTATGCGACAGCTCACCGTTGAATCTACAATGATGGTTTTTACTAAATCTCCAACATCAGCTGTTTCTCCACCAGTACTGTAAATTCCAATTCCGTGTGATCGTAAATCTTCTAAAATTTCTTCAGTTCCGTTTATTAAAGCTGAAATCACCTCAGCTGGTATTAATTGTTTATTTCTTCCAATGGTTGAAGAAAGCATAATATTAGTTGTGGCACCAACGCATAACAAATCATCTAAATTCATAGCAATTGCATCCATGGCAATTCCTTTCCAAACAGAAAGATCTCCTGTTTCTTTCCAATACATATATGCCAATGATGACTTAGTACCAGCACCATCTGCATGCATGATAATGCAATGATCTTTGCTTCCGGTTAAACGATCTTCAACAATTTTGCAAAAAGCCCTAGGAAATAGGCCTTTATCTATTTTTTTTATGGCGTTGTGAACATCCTCCTTTGAGGCAGAAACACCACGCTGGTCATATCTTTCTTTTGTATTCATAGGTAGATATAAAAAAACATCCAGATTCATAAGAAAATGGATGTTAAAAAAATTCGTTTTATAAGCTATTCTCCTTCCGTTGAACCCTCTCTCTGATCTATTGGAACATAGTCATTGCGAAGTACAATAAAATCTGTTCTTCTATTTAATTGATGACCTGCCTCTCGTTCTTCTTCAGTAGCTAGACTATTAATTTCTGCGTCATTAATCAATAAGTTTGTTTCACCATACCCTTTAGGCTCCATACGTCCAGTCTCGATTCCTCGGCTAACTAAATAGCGAACAGCTGATTCAGCTCTACCTTGAGATAGATTCATGTTATAAGAGTCACTACCTCTAGAATCCGTATTAGCTCGAAGTTCAATAACTAACTGAGGGTTGTCTATCAAGATACCATAAAGGTAATCCAATGAATCTTTTGCTTGTTCTGTCAGAGTTGTTTTATTAAAGTCGTAAAGAATATCCGGAAGCTTAATACCCTTCTCTTCAATTGGGATAAGCTCATAAGTATGAGCAAATATCTTAGACTCTGTTATTCCAACGGTTGTTTCTTTTCCTTTCGCATTTAAAAATCCAGGCTTGCTAACAGTCAATGAATAAGAAGTATTTGGATTAATAAAGGCTTTATCTCCATTCATCCCAAATTCAAAGGTACCATCCGCTTTCGTGTCCTTTTCTGCAGTAGTGCCATCTGTTCCAATTAACTTGACAGTAGCAGCAACAAGAAGCTCTCCTGTTTTACTATTTTTAACAACACCAATTAATTTAAATAAAATTGGCGGAACAGAAAATTGCCATATATCGTCTTTCCCTCTTCCTCCTTCACGATTACTAGAAAAGAACCCTTTGTCTTTGCCTGCATCAAATACAATGGCAAAATCATTTGCATTTGAATTTAAAGGTGCTTTTAAATTTTCTACTCCACTCCACTGGGTTTCACCTTTCTTTTTGGCCACAAAATTATCTAAGCCTCCCATTCCTACGTGACCGTTTGAAGCAAAATATAAGTCACCATTTTCTCTAATAAATGGAAACATTTCATCTCCTGTAGTATTAATTTCGGAACCTAAATTTATTGGTTCTGACCATTTGCCGCGGGATTCTTCTTTTATGTACCATAAATCTTTACCACCTTGGCCTCCAGCCAAATCAGAAGCAAAGACAATAACCTTATCATCAATACTTAAAGTTGGATGACCAATAATTGCACTATCAGAAGCAATAGGAATCACTTCGCCTTGTGCGTAGCTTGTACCTTGTTTCTTTGCAGAGATAATCTCACAGCCCATAAAACCATTTTTTTCTACTTTACATCTAGTAAAATACAAGATATTTTTTCTTGAATTGAAAGCTGGAGCACCTTCACTTTGTTCGGTATTTACTCCTTCTCCTTCAATTAACACAGGCTCGCTCCATTTTCCTTTATTGTCTCGTTTGGAAGTGTATAAATCCGAAAAATTGTCTCCAGTTACATCAGAGGTATTAGATCCAATAGAGCCTTCTCTTGTTGAGGTGAATACAATTTCATTATTCTTACGATCAGAAAATGCAAGCCCGTAATCATAAAATTCAGAGTTAATCAAGACTGCAGGCTCCACTATGTATTTTTCTGGATTATCTTTCCATTCTTGAGCCTTTTGTGCGGCTTCAATTCCCATTTTCCCTTTAGGATCAGTAGGCTTTTCTGCAACATATTTTTGATAATTCACCAATGCCTCATCGTATTTGCCGTTCTGCATTTTCATATCAGCAAGATACAATATTGCAATAGGGTCAGCATATTGAGCAATAATCGCTTTTGAATACCATACTTCAGCCTGTTCAGCTTGATCGCTTAAGCGATAAGATTCTCCTATTTTAAAAATTATTTCAGCCTTAACATCTCGCCCTGTCTCTTTTACATATGCCTTTTTATACATTTCAATAGCTTCAAAATACTTCTCTTCTTGATACAAAGCAAAGTCTGCATCATCTAAAAAACTCTTTTGCGCTATAAGATGTATAGAAATAACGCTGAAAAAGAATACTAATCCAACAACTCTAAAAATCTTCATTTATGTTTGGTATTGTTTCAATGGGTGCTAAAATAAACAATTTTTTGCTCTCTATTTTAATCAAATTTAAGAGTATAAAAACAAGATTATTTCAATCTATTAAATGCTTCTATAAAATTTAGTGATTAAAGAGTAATTCTCGATATTTTGGTAAAGGCCACATTTCATCATCAACTGTTAACTCAAGCTTGTCTACACTATAGCGTATTATATCGAAAAGAGGTTTAACGATGTCACAATATTGATTTGCCTTTTCTTCCGGTTTTGAGAGCTTATTAATTCTCTTTCGTTCATTAATCATTTTCTCAGTTGTCTCTTTAATAATCTTAACGTGCTGAGAAATATTTTTAATCATTTCCAATTGAACGGAGGAACATGAATCAAAATCCTTCTGAGAAAAAATTTCCTTTAACCCTCTTACATTTTCAATAATCTGATTTTGATAGCGTAATGCTGTCGGCAAAATGTGGTTTTGAGCTAAATCTCCAACAACTCGAGACTCAATTCTAATTAGATTAGTGTATAAATCATAAGCTATTTCTTGCCTTGCTAAAGATTCTCGTCGTGACATGATTTTTAAATCTTCAAAAAGAGATAAGGTTTGCTCAGAACCTAATTCAGCCATTGCGATTGGCGAAGTCTTTAGATGCGATAACCCTCTCTTTTCAGCTTCTTTCACCCATTTATCTCCATAACCATCCCCTTCGAAACGAATTGCTTCTGCAGCAATGGTATATTGCTTCAATACCCTCAATATTGCCTCATCCTTTTTTACGCCTTTTGAAATATGAGCATCAACATCTTTTTTAAACTCTATTAATTGTTTTGCAACAATAGCATTTAATACAATCATTGCTGATGAGCAATTAGAAGAAGAACCTACGGCCCTAAACTCAAACTTATTGCCTGTAAAAGCAAAAGGAGAAGTTCTGTTTCGATCAGTGTTATCTAATAATATTTCAGGGATTTTACCAATATTAAGTTTTAGTTCGGTTTTCTCATCCGCTGTTAGTGGTTTATTATCCTTTACCTTAGACACCAACTCATTTAACATTTTTGTTAGCTCTTTTCCAATAAAAACAGAAATAATAGCGGGTGGAGCCTCATTTGCGCCTAAACGATGCTCATTACCTGCTGTGGCAATACACGCTCTCAATAATTTCTCATTATCGTGAACGGCCTTAATGGTATTTATTAAGAACGTTAAAAACTGCATGTTAGATTTTGGCGTTTTCCCAGGACTCAATAAATTAACACCAGTATTAGTAGCTAGAGACCAATTGTTATGTTTTCCTGAGCCATTTACCTTAGCAAAGGGTTTCTCATGCAGTAGAACGCGTAAATTGTGCTTACGTGCCACTTTATCCATAATGTCCATCAATAACTGATTATGATCTATCGCCAAATTTGCTTCTTCAAACACAGGTGCAAATTCATATTGATTTGGAGCAACTTCATTATGCCTGGTTTTAAGTGGAATACCCAATTTCATGCACTCAACTTCTAGTTCAACCATAAATGCGTGAGCTCGTTCAGGAATACTCCCAAAATAATGGTCGTCTAATTCTTGTCCTTTTGCAGGACTATGACCAAAAACAGTTCTACCCGTTAATACTAAATCAGGTCTTGCAGCAAATAGAGCTTTATCCACTAAAAAATACTCTTGCTCCCAACCTAAAGTCGTAGTTACCTTATTTATATTTTTATCAAAGTACTTGCAAACATCTACGGCAGCTTTATCAACGGTATTTAATGCCTTCAGCAAAGGTGTTTTATAATCCAAAGCTTCTCCTGTATAGGATATATATATAGTTGGAATACAAAGTGTTTTTCCAATAATGAATGCAGGTGAACTCGGATCCCAGGCTGTATAACCTCTTGCCTCAAAGGTATTTCGGATACCACCATTTGGCAAACTTGATGCATCTGGTTCCTGCTGTGCTAATTGACTTCCATCAAACTGCTCTATAACATCATTGTCATTTATAGGCTCAAAAAATGCATCGTGTTTTTCTGCAGTCGTTCCTGTTAGTGGTTGAAACCAATGCGTATAATGCGTCACATTCTTCTCCATAGCCCATGCCTTCATTGCTGCAGCGACGCTATTGGTAATTTTTCTATCGATTTGTTTTCCTTCGTCAACAGTATTTAGCACCTGCTTATAGATATCCTTTGGCATGTATTCGGCCATAACCTGACTATTGAACACATTAATGCCATAATAATCAGAAATTTTGGGCGATGGAGCCGTAACTTCTCTTATTTGGCGATTCATTGAAGCCTCTATAGCTTTAAAACGGATGGTTGGCATAAGCTCGTTATTTGGATTATTGCACAAAAGTATTTCCCTTTTTTAAATAAATGGTCAAAAAAAGTAACTTTTATTTATCAACACCCCCTAAATTTTAGGCAATAACTAAATAAAAATGTATTTTCTAGGAAATACCCCCCTAAATTTCAGCTATTATAGAAAAATAGATGTAAGTTATATAGATAGAAATCAAGATAATTCCTTTTGCTCTACCAAAATGCTTTCCAAAGAGCATAAAAGGGAAAATCAAAGCTGAAATGCCTAATAAAAAGTAAACATCAAAGTTATTTATTGAAGATGAAACCGAAATAGGCTCAACCAAAGCTGTTATTCCAAGAATGGCTAAAATATTAAACAAGTTTGAACCAATTAAATTCCCGATTGACAAATCGGTTTGCTTGCGAAGAGCAGCCATTACTGATGTCACTAGCTCTGGTAGACTTGTTCCAAATGCAACAACAGTAACACTGATAAGCTTTTCGCTAACATCATTATTTTTTGCAATTTGAACTACTGAATCAATTAACCAATCTGCACCAAAATAAAGACCAACCATCCCTGCAGCTAATAAAGAAATATCTTTAGCAATTGAATTACTCTTGCTTTCTTCGACAACTTCTTTTTCTGCAGCTAAAATGACTCCTTTTTTTCTAGATCGTATTACTAGCCAAGTAGTAAAAGTTATCAGAATAGATACGAATAGAAGTCCTTCATAAAAATCAATACCTCCATCAATAGCGAATCCATAAAACAATAAGGTGGCCAACATCATTAGCGGCCAATCAATTCTCAAGCTATCCTTATGAACAATAATTGGGAAAATAATTACTGTTATTCCCAAAACGAGCCCAAGGTTTGAAATATTCGAACCCACAACAGCACCAATGCCTACATCGGGATGCCCAGAAAGGACTGCTTCAAGACTAACTAATAATTCAGGTGCCGAGGTTCCGAAAGAAACCACCGTCATTCCAACAACCAATGAGGAAATTTTCCAGCGAAGAGCTATACTTACAGCCCCTTTTACGAGGAACTCCCCAGCAACAACTAAGACAATTAGACCAGCAAGTAATTGCAAGTACTCCACTAACCTTTGCTAGATTTTTGTGAAGATTTAGGCTTGCTCTCTTTGAGAATGTCTGCACGATCTGTAACTTCCTTTGAAGTTTTTCTTATTTCTTCTTGGATGTCACTTGTTGCGTTCTTGAATTCACGAATTCCCTTTCCGAGACCACGAGCAACTTCTGGAATTTTTTTCGCACCAAACAATAACACTATTGCTAAACCAACAAAAATTAATTCTTGAGTAGAGAAAAATAGGAGTGTCATATCTGAAAATATTTAAGCAAAGATAATAAAAAAGCCCTGTCTAAGTATTAGACAGGGCTTAGTTAACTCTTCTATTAAAGGGGGAATTATTTCCTCAACTTCTTTTCATCTTTTTTACTTAGATCTACAAGAATTGGAGTTGCAACACACAAGGAAGAATATGTTCCTACTGCCACTCCTATTAACAATGCAAAAGCAAAACCTCGAATTACCTCTCCACCGAATACAAAAATCATTAACAATACAAATAATGTACTTAAGGAAGTATTTACTGTTCGGCTTAATGTACTATTCAATGCATCATTTATAACCTCATTAGCCTCTCTCTTCTTATGAGAGTTTAAGTATTCTCTAATTCTGTCAAACACAACCACTGTATCGTTAATTGAATAACCAACCACAGTAAGAATAGCTGCAATAAAAGCTTGATCGATGTCTAAAGAGAAAGGCAGTATTCCATAGAATATGGAAAAAACAGCTAACACAACTAAAACATCATGAAATATTGCAGCAACTGCAGCCAATCCGTATTGCCATTTTCTAAACCTAAGTAAAATATATAAAAATATTACAATCAACGAAAACAGCATTGCCCAAACCGCCGACTTTTTTATATCATCAGCAATGGTTGGCCCAACCTTCTGCGAACTCATTATTTCATAATTCATGCCAATTGATTCTAAGCCCTCGTTTAATCTTAACTCAACGGTTTGATCAGCATCTTCTGCTTCACTATTAATCATGAAACTTGTTGTAATTTTCACTTGATTGTTTTCACCAAAAACCTTTACCTCAGGAGCAAGATTAACTCCCTCTTCAGTTACAAAAGTTTCTTTTAGGGCTTTTCTAACATTGGTTGTACCAACCGTCTCGTCAAATCGAACGAGGTAAGACCTACCTCCTGTAAAATCAACTCCATAAGAAAGCCCTCTTGTTACAAAAGACCCTATCCCAATTAGGATAATGATTGAAGAGATGATATAAAATGTCTTACGTCTAGTAATAAATTTCCAATTCATATTTTGAAATGCACCTTCAGTCCATTTTGTAGAAACAGTAATTTTCTTTTTGTTATCTAATCTCCAAGCAAATATTAAACGAGTAATGAAAATTGCACTAAACACAGAGGTTAATATTCCAATTACTAGTGTCTTAGCAAACCCTTCAACTGGCCCAGTTCCGAAAAACCATAAAATAATACCAGTTAATAAAGTGGTAACGTTTGCGTCAATGATGGAAGAGTATGCATTCTTATATCCGTCACTAATTGCAAGCCTTGTCCCTTTTCCTGCTCGAAGCTCCTCTCGTATTCTCTCATAAATAAGCACGTTGGCATCAACCGAAATACCAATTGTAAGAACTATACCTGCAATTCCAGGAAGTGTTAAGGCAATATTTGTTGAAGCCAGTACCCCCATAATAAAGAAAAGGTTTGCTAATAGTGCTATATTAGAAGCAATTCCAGCTTTTCCATAATAAAAGATCATATAAAGCAACACAATAAGCAAGGCTAAAAGAAAAGAATTAAGTCCTGATGTTATGGCCTCTTGTCCTAGTGATGGCCCAACTACCGCTTCCTCTACAATTCTTGCAGGCGCAGGCAATTTACCAGCCTTTAGAATGTTAGCAATCAGCTTTGCCTCTTCAATTGTAAAGTCTCCTTCAATACTGGAAACACCACCAGCAATTTCAGAATTCACATTCGGAAAAGAGTAAACATAATTATCTAGTACAATAGCTATACTCTTGCCTATATTATCTCCTGTTAAATTTTTCCAGGTTTTAGCTCCAAGCGCGTTCATCTTCATGGTAATTTCAGCGCGACCTCCAAACTGACCAAAATCTTGAAATGCATCAGTAATAACATCTCCTTCTAATGGAGCCTTCCCATCTCTGCTTGTAACTTCAATTGCAATTAATTGAAGAAATTTTTCATCGTCATCAAATGGTTTTGCAGTCCAAAGCAATCGCATATCTTTAGGAAATATACCTGCTATTTCAGGCATAGCTAAGTACTCATTTACCTTAGCAGTATCTTTTATTGCAGCATAACCAACTACAGGACCTTCTCCCGGACTATAACTACCTTGATCATTCTGGTATATAGAAGGAGAAAGAACAGCAAATAATGGATTATCTTTTGAATAATCTTCGAAAGACTGATTTGCGAAAGAAGAATCACTTGCACTAGAATCTGTTTCAGCAGTAAGCTGATCTAATAAACTAGGCTCACTATCGCTTTCTTCTAAATTAACAATTGTTGAATCATCAATAGAACCTTGACTTAAAGTATCTAAAACAGCAGCTTCATTCGCTATCTTTAAAGAATCGACAGGATCAATTGATAGGCTTGAATCTAATCCTTCTTCATCACCACTTTCTACACCTTTAAGTAAGTTTAACTTTTCATTCGCTTGCGCTAAATAACCATATACTTGCTCATTTTCATAGGTTTCCCAAAACTCAAGTTTTGCTGTTCCTTGTAAAAGCTGGCGAACTCTTTCTTTATTTTTAACACCAGGTAGTTCAACCAATATTCTGTCAGAAGCTGCTAATTTTTGAATATTAGGCTGTGCAACACCAAATAAATTAACACGAGTCCTTAAAACTTCAAATGTTCGATCAAAAGCTGCATCTGCTTCAGAATTTATAAACTTAATTACCTCTTCATTGGAAGCATCTCTATCAATTTTTTCTTTATTATCTAAAGTATAAAAGATACTTGCCATCTTTCTATCTCCTGCTACTTCATCCCAAGCATCAGAAAAAAGATTCACAAAATTATCTTGGCTTTCTTTCTGCTTTTCTTTTGCAAGACTTATCGATTTGGTAAAATCTTCATCTTGACTGTAAGATGACAATGCCTTAACAACATCAGCCACTGACACCTCAAGAGTAACACTCATACCACCCTTTAAATCCAACCCAAGGTTCAGAACATTTTTTCTAACTTCATTATAAGTAAAACCAAAAATTGGATAGACAGCCTGACCACCAATCGAATCTAAATACTCTTCTTCTACTTTTTCGTCACCGTCAGCAAATTCAGCTGCGTCACTTTCAACACTTTGTGCTACCCAGGTAAATGAAAGTTGGTATAGACAAGCTAGTGATAACAATACAATGAATGTCCAAATTAATCCCTTATTCTGCATGATTTTCTAAATAATAATATGTCTTTTTTGAAGCCTGCAAATATAGAATTTCCAATGCGAATAAGCAACGAATAACCACTAAATGATAATTATTTGATTTTCAGTCATTTCACACAATAAACTAGATATATAATTGAACAAATTATAGCTAAGGCAACTTATTTAGAAAATAACGTCCTTCATTAACGATACTGATAATTGTTTAATTTTACTAGTTGTTTAATATATACACCATGAAAGATATTGCTATCCACCTTTTTATTTTCCTCCTACCTACTTCTCTAATTGCTCAGTACAATTATTCAGAAGCAGATTCAAGCATAAAAGTAGAAATCAATGGCTCTGAAATCAATGCTCCATTTACCGGTGGTTACAATACTGCTCAATTCAGTGAATTCGATTTAAACCAAGATGGTACAATGGACTTATTGGTTTATGATAGGGCGCTTGGCCAAATAAGACCCTATATAAATAAAGGCATACCAAATGTAGTTTCTTACACATATGCTCCTGAATATGCTCAATTCTTTCCGCAAATTCAGGATTGGCTCAAGACAGTGGATTTTAACAACGATGGTAAGATGGATCTAATTGAAGGCCGTTCCAACATAGTTGTGTGGGAAAATACCAGCTCTCCTAGTTCAGGCCTAAGCTTTGAACTTTCTGACAAGCTAAAGTCTCTTTTCTCAGAAAATAGCACAAGTAAAATAACTATCAACCCTTCTAGAGGAAGTTTACCCGGATTCTACGATATGAATAATGATAATGATATTGATCTTTTTCTTTTTAATTCGAATGCCAAATCAATA
>CAYPJC010000013.1:0-16288 GCA_964410855.1 uncultured Flavobacteriales bacterium
CAATTAAAGTACTCGAGGCGGGACTTGAATCTACCTGTCGGTAGACAGGCCCGCAATTCTATCACGTATTGCTCTTAACCTTTCTTTCCCTATCCCTGATTTCCAATATTTCTCTCTCTGCCTTGCCTCTATTCTATTTAAACATTCTTCACTATAAATCAACTGATAGGGAGCGTATGGCTTTGTAGTGCGCTCATAACCGCTATTATGACGAATTATTCTTTCCTCAAAATTAGAAGTAAGGCCAACATAAATGTAGTTCCTTTCAATACTTGATATTGCGTAAACGATGTATTTCATAACAAAAAAGCCCTGCAATTTTGCAGGGCTTGTACTCGAGGCGGGACTTGAACCCGCACGATCGCAATGATCACAGGATTTTAAGTCCTGCGTGTCTACCAATTCCACCACTCGAGCAAAATGGATATAAAGTCATAAAAATCCCTCTTTAAAAGAGGGATTATGAGCGGGAGACGGGATTCGAACCCGCGACCCCGACCTTGGCAAGGTCGTGCTCTACCAGCTGAGCTACTCTCGCTTTTAATAAAATGAACTTCCCCGTTAAGGGGCAGCAAAAGTAATATTTTTTATTTTCTGCTAACGTATTTCTTTTTTATTTTTCGCTTATTCACTTTCTGTTGCTGCCACCTACCATTTTCTTTATTTCATTGAGTTTAAATAAAGCTTCAACTGGTGTTAGGGTATCTATTTCAATTTTAGTCAACTCTTCTTTAATATTCTCTAGAACTGGGTCATCTAGCTGGAAAAAACTAAGCTGAAAATCATCCTTACTTTGCTCACTCCCCTCAGAAGTTATTTTTTTTGTGCTCTTCGATTTTCCGCCACCTTTAGCTGTACTAGAGGCTCCTTTCTTCTCAAGTTCAATAAGAATTTGATTTGCTCTTCGTATCAAAGCAGCTGGCATGCCAGCCATTTTTGCAACATGAATCCCAAAACTATGATTGCTTCCTCCCTGAATTAATTTCCGCATGAAAATAATTCGCTTTCCCATTTCCTTAATGGAAACATTAAAATTCTTAACCCTTAAAAAAGTCTTGGACATTTCATTTAACTCATGATAATGTGTTGCAAATAGTGTTTTTGGTCGTGCTACTTTATTTTCATGTAAAAATTCTGCAATTGCCCAAGCAATTGAAATTCCATCGTAGGTACTTGTACCCCTCCCAATTTCATCCAATAGGATTAAACTTCGTTCTGAAATATTATTTAAAATACTAGCCGTTTCATTCATTTCTACCATGAAGGTAGACTCGCCTGAAGAAATATTATCAGAGGCTCCTACTCTAGTAAAGACTTTATCTACAATACCTATTGATGCATGACTAGCTGGCACAAAGCTTCCCATTTGAGCCATTAATACAATAAGTGCCGTTTGTCTTAACAAGGCTGACTTCCCAGACATATTCGGTCCAGTAATCATCATTATTTGTTGGTTATCATTATCTAAAAAAATATCGTTGGAGATATATTCTTCGCCAAGAGGCAATTGCTGTTCAATAACTGGATGTCTTCCTGCTTTAATCTCAATCGATAATTCTTCGGTAACTTCTGGTTTCGTATAATTTCTTAGCTCAGCTAATGTAGCGAAAGAAAGCAAACAATCTAACCTTGCAACCAATTGAGCATTGAGTTGAATGGGCAATATAAATTCAGCAGTTTCTAGTACAAGCTTGGCATATAAAGCATTTTCTAAGGCTTGAATTTTATCTTCAGCACCTAAAATTTTTGTTTCATACTCTTTAAGCTCTTCTGTAATGTAACGCTCCGCATTCACCAGGGTTTGTTTACGAATCCACTCTTCAGGAACTTTATCCTTATGGGTGTTTCGAACTTCAATGTAGTATCCGAATACATTGTTAAAGGCAATTTTCAAAGAAGATATTCCTGTTTTTTCAGTTTCTCTTTGCTGCATATTCATCAACAGCTCCTTACCTGACTTTTGTATTTTCCGTAAATCATCCAGTTCTGCATTTACTCCTTCTGCTATCACATTGCCCTTTAAAACGGAAACCGGTGGTTCTTCAGAAAGTTGATCGCCTATTTTATCTCTGATAGATAAACAGGGATTCAATTGCTCAGCTATTCGTTTTAAGGAATCATTTTTTGATTTTAGACACAAATCTTTTATCGGCTCAATTTGCATGAGCGCATGTTGCAGGTGTTTAAGTTCTCTAGGACTAATTCTTGCAGTCGATACTTTGGAAATTAGTCGCTCTAAATCTCCAATCTGAGTAATTAATTTTCTAATCGTGTCAGAAAAATCCGATTGCTTTAAAAGGAATTCTACCGCATTTAGCCGTTCACGAATCGGGTTTAAATCTTTTAGCGGCAATGCCATCCATCGGCGCATCATACGCCCACCCATAGGCGAAATAGTTTCATCCATCACATCCAACAAAGTAGTTGCTCCTTCGTGTGGCGAAAACATTAATTCTAAATTTCGGATAGTGAATCGGTCTAGCCACACAAAGTTATTTGCCTCAATACGGCTAATGGAACTAATGTGCTTCAATTTATGATGCCGAGTATCTGAAAGGTAATGCAATACCGCCCCTGAAGCAATTATGCCTGACATCATTTCTTCAATTCCAAAACCTTTCAACGATTTAGTTTCAAAATGCTTCAGTAAAACATCCCGACCATAATCCTCGGTAAAAACCCAATCTTCCAATAAATAAGTAAAGAATTTCGTGCCAAATTTTTCTTCAAACTGCTTTTTATATTGTTTTTGATAAAGCACTTCGCTTGGCTGAAAACTTTGCAGTAGTTTATCTATGTATTCTTCATCTCCCTCAGCAACCATATACTCTCCTGTGGTTACATCTAAAAATGAAACGCCCAACATCGGCTTCCCGAAATGAACGGCCGCTAGAAAATTATTTGACTTCTGTTGAAGTACTTCATCATTATAGGATACTCCAGGAGTTACTAACTCTGTAATTCCCCTTTTTACAATAGTCTTCGTTTGTTTGGGATCTTCTAGCTGGTCGCAAATGGCCACTCGATGACCAGCACGAACTAATTTCGGCAAGTAAGTATCTATAGAATGGTATGGGAAACCAGCCAGTTCTATTGCATTTGGCGATCCACCACCACGTTTTGTTAATACTATTCCTAATATTTTAGATGCTTTTACCGCATCTTCTCCAAAAGTTTCATAAAAATCTCCCACGCGAAAGAGCAACAAAGCATCCGGGTACTTGGACTTAATCTGATGATATTGCTTCATCAAAGGGGTAACCTTCTTCTCCTGACTTTTGCTCGTTTTTTTACTCAACGCTTTCTTTTTCGAAACCTAAAAGTAGTCAGTTCACTTGGCAGGCCATACCTTTACTTTCTCTATTTTTCAATAGTTTTACACAAGATGAAACACCGCAAATTAGCAAATAAAGAACTTCAAAGACTTGAAATTGAGGAATTTAAATCCCTAGAAAAGAACAATTTAGTGATTATTCTTGATAACATTAGGAGTCTAAATAACATTGGTTCTGTTTTTAGAACTGCAGATGCCTTTGCTGTAGAACAAATAATATTGTGCGGAATTACTGCCAAACCTCCTCATCGGGAAATAAACAAAACTGCCTTAGGAGCAACAGAGTCTGTAGATTGGTTGCATGAAGAAAACACACTAACAGCAATTCAAAATTTAAAAAATCGTGGCTATCAAATTGCAGCGATAGAACAAACAGAGAATAGCATTAAACTCAATAATTTCAAGGTTGAAAAAAACCAAAAACTGGCTCTAATTTTTGGCCACGAAGTAAAGGGTGTGAGTCAAGAAGCCATTAATCAATCTGATTTTGTAATCGAAATACCTCAGCAAGGCACCAAGCACTCACTCAATATTTCTGTAAGTGTTGGAGTTATTCTATGGGACTTAATTACTAAAATCCACACTCAATGAAGCTTAAAACAAAGAAATATCTTAACTTGAACTGCACTTCAAAGCTCAACGATTAAGAAAATGGCACAACCTTTGAATAACATCACTAAATATTTAACTATGAAACGATTTATGATGTTATTACAAATGGCTGTTTTTTTAGGTATGAGTGTTTTTGCTAATGGCCAAGGAAATGAAAAGTCTTCAAAAGAGGATCCTATTGAGAAAAAAACATTTGATTATCGAACCGTAAATCACAAGGCTTTTAAAGTAGGCGAAGTGCTTAAATACAAGTTTGCTTACGGCTTTATAAATGCAGGAGAAGCAACCTTAGAAGTAAAACAAGCCCCTAGACAAATTCAAGGAAGAAACATTTTACATATTGTAGGCAAAGGAGAGAGCATCAATGCTTTTGATTGGTTTTTTAAGGTGAGGGATCGCTATGAAACATACATTGATGAACAAGGCGTTTTCCCATGGTTATTCGTAAGAAGAATAGATGAGGGTGGCTACAAAAAAGCACAAGACTATCAGTTTTTTCAAAATAAAGGAACAGTTCGAAACGAAGACGATGAAAATTTCAGTGTGCCTCATGGCGTTCAAGACATGTTATCTTCCTTTTATTACGCTCGAACAATTGATTATAGCAATGCCAAAAAAGGGGATGTATTCGAGTTTGATTCTTTTGTAGATGAAGAATTATTTAGATTGAAAATTAAATATGCAGGAACAAAAACCATTAAAATTGGGAAAGGGAAATTCGATTGCTTGGTATTTCACCCCCTAGTACAAGAAGGAAGAGTTTTTGAAGAAGATGAAGATTTGACTGTTTACATAACCAATGATGAAAACAAGATTCCTGTACTTGCAAAAGCTAAAATACTTGTTGGCTCTATCCGTATGGAGTTAATAGATTATGAAAATTTGGCAAATCCCATAGCCAAAAGATAAAAAATGTCTCTTTACTTGAATGCCGCAATACCAGTAATATCAGCGCCAGTAATCAATAGATGAATATCATGAGTTCCCTCATAAGTAATCACAGATTCTAAATTCATCATGTGTCGCATAATTGGAAATTCTCCTGTTATGCCCATTCCCCCATGTATTTGTCTTGCTTCACGAGCAATATTTATAGCCATGTCTACATTATTTCTTTTGGCCATTGAGATTTGCTGCGTAGTCGCCTTACCTTCATTTTTAAGTTGCCCTAATCTAAAACACATCAATTGAGCTTTAGTAATTTCAGTAATCATTTCGGCCAACTTTTTTTGAATCAATTGAAACGAAGCGATTGGTTTTCCAAATTGTATTCTTTCCTGCGAATAACGAAGTGCAGAATCATAGCAATCCATTGCTGCACCAACTACTCCCCAAGCTATACCGTATCTAGCAGAATCTAAGCACCCAAGAGGCGCTCCCAAGCCAGACTTATTCGGCAATAAATTTCCTTTAGGAACTTTTACATTGTCAAAAACAAGCTCTCCTGTTCTAGAGGCCCGCAAAGACCATTTCCCGTGGGTCTCAGGAGTGGTAAATCCTTCCATTCCACGCTCTACAATTAGACCATGAATTCTTCCTTCTTCATTCTTTGCCCATACCACTGCTACATCACAAATAGGTGAATTAGTAATCCACATTTTAGCTCCATTCAACAAGTAATGATCCCCTTTATCTTTAAAGTTAGTAATCATTCCACTAGGATTTGATCCGTGATCTGGTTCTGTTAATCCAAAAGATCCTACCCATTCACCAGAAGCTAATTTTGGCAAATACTTTTTTCGTTGCTCTTCATTCCCATATTGATAGATTGGATACATCACTAATGAACTTTGAACAGAAGCGGCCGAGCGAATCCCAGAATCTCCACGCTCAAGCTCTTGCATGATAATACCATAAGAAATTTGATCTAAGCCAGCGCCTCCATACTCAACAGGAATGTAAGGGCCAAATCCTCCTAATTCCGCAATGCCTTTATTCAATTCAATTGGATATTCTCCTTTTTGAGCGCAATCTTCAATAATTGGAGAAACAGTTTTCTTTACCCATTCTCTTACCGTGTCTCGAATTAATTTATGCTCATCACTTAATAAATCGTCAATTGCATAATAATCTGGTGATTGAAATCTATCTGTAGCCATGTTTTTTAATATTTGAGGCAAAATTAGACATTATTCAAAAGTCAAATTCAACCATTTATTTCAATAGAAGTCTATTTTTACATTTATAAATTAAAGTCCAATTATTGACTTCAACTCAAACAACCATATCACAACAAACTGTTGGAATTGTTCCCTATTCAGGGTTATATACTGAAGTTTATACAAAAGATGAATGGGTAAATGATGTAGTTGCCTATTCAGAATACTACTATAGCAACCTTCCATATCAAAAAGGAATTGCCAACGATACTTCAGCAGTCAATTGGATGCTAGTGATTCTTTTTTTCGGATTCATAAGCCTGGCCTATGTTAGATCGGTTCACAGAAAACGTTTTTCAATGCTTGTTCAAACGTTCATCAATTGGAAAGTGGCAAAACAAATCATACGGTATGAAAAAGTATACACGCACCCAGTCAATATTCTTTTAAATTTAAACTTCCTTTTTTGCTTTCCGCTATTCCTTTCACTTAGCGCTTTTCACTTAACTAATCCTGGATACTCCATAAGCGAAATGTATCTCCTTATTATTCTCCCTTTCCTTCTTTACTTAATTTCTAAATTGGTACTTTACAAATTCAGTGCGTGGCTATTAGTGGAAAATGAGACAATAGAAGAGTATGTTTTCCAGGCTAGTCTTTTTAATAAATATTTAGGAGTTTGCTACTTGATTTTAACCACACTATTAATATATTCTCCTATTTCTAGCTCATTTTTATCAAAAATTGGACTGGGTGTTTTGTTCCTTTTTCTTTCCTTTCAGCTTATTAGAGGGGTTATTATAGGGATTGAAAAAGGCAAGAATTTGTATTTGATTATTTTGTATCTTTGCACTCTCGAAATTTTACCCTGGTTGGTCCTTGGGAAATGGGTAAAAAACTTGATGTAAAAGATTCTCGTTCGATTACTAATTTTTAAAAACTCCTAGTTTGAAAGTTAAAACAATTTTAGTCTCTCAACCCAAACCAGGAACTGAGAAATCTCCATATTTTGATTTATCAGATTCCTGTAAAGTAAAAGTTGACTTTAGACAATTCATTCATGTTGAAGGCATTGACTCAAAAGAATTTAGACAGCAAAAAACGAGTATTCAAGATTTCGGCGCTATTATCTTTACTAGTAGAAATGCAGTGGATCATTTTTTCAGAATTGCAGAAGAGATGAGGTACAATGTGCCTGACGATTTAAAATATTTTTGCATATCAGAATCAACTGCCTATTACTTGCAAAAGTATGTTGTTTACCGAAAAAGGAAAATATTTCATGGACGTCAAACAACTGAAGACTTGATTCCATTAATAAAGAAACACAAAACTGAAAAGTTTTTACTTCCGTGTTCAGACATTCTAAAACAAGAAATTCCTGACACTTTAGCAAAGCATGATATTGACTTCAAAGAGGCGATGTTATACAGAACTGTTTGCAGCGACTTATCTGATTTAGAAAATGTAAATTACGATGTTTTGGTCTTCTTTAGTCCGGCTGGAATTGCTTCATTGTACGAAAACTTCCCAAAATTTCAACAAAACGACACTAAAATAGCTGTATTTGGAGCAACTACTGCCAAAGCAGCAGAAACTGCAGGATTGGAAATAAACATTGCAGCACCAAAGCCAGAAGCGCCTTCTATGTCTATGGCCTTGGAGCAATACATTAGGAAACAAAACAAGAAATAGATCAATTGAATCTTTCGATTTAAAGGCATTGATTTATTAATCAATGCCTTTTTTTATTTTTATAGTGAGATACTCAACATGAGAAATACACTTCCAAAAAAGGAAAGAATTCATAAAAAGGAAGAGATTGATTTCTTTTTCAATAAAGGAAAACACTTTATTGAAAAGCCATTTCGTGTAATACATTACTCGAAAGAACTACCAAATGATAGCAGTCCTTGCCTCAACGTCATGGTAAGTGTCCCAAAAAAAATCTTTAAAAAAGCAGTAAATCGAAATTCTATTAAGCGAAAAATAAAAGAGGCCTATCGAATAAACAATAATGCGCTGAAAGAAGAGTTAAACAAGAACAAAAAGCCAGTTTACATCCTCCTAATATACACCTCTAATGATAGCTTGAACTTTAAGGACATTGAGGACAAAATAATCTTAATTTTACAAAGACTGCTTGGTATTTATGCAAAGGATAATCAGTAAATTATTTATTTTTATTATTCGCTTTTACCAAGCTACAATTTCTCCCCTTTTAGGTGCAAACTGCAGATACATGCCAACTTGTTCTGCTTATGCTATTGAAGCAATAAGATTGCATGGACCTTTCAAAGGTGGTTGGCTAGGTATTAAGAGAATTGGATCGTGCCATCCATGGGGAGGCCATGGATATGATCCTGTTCCTAAGAAAAATAAAAAAGAATGCTAGAAGATACGTGAGAAAGGCATTCTTAAATGAAATGAAAAAAAGGTTTTATGAAAAAAAGTAAATATTTCTTTATAGGTGTTTTTATTACGATTAGCGTTGGATTGTCTTTTGGCTTCGCCGATAAATACTTTGAATTATCTAAGAATCTAGACATTTTTAGCTCCTTAGTTAAAGAATTGAATACCTACTATGTAGACGAAACAGAGCCTGGCGAGTTAATGAAGACTGCCATAGATGGTATGCTAAAATCATTAGATCCTTACACGAATTTCATTCCAGAATCCCAGATTGAAGACTATAAATTTATGACTACCGGTCAATATGGTGGAATTGGAGCGCTAATTCATAGAGATAGCAATCTTATATTAATCTCTGAGCCCTATGAGGGATTTCCTGCATTTAAAGCAGGACTTAAAGCAGGAGATATCATATTAACTGTAGATGGAAAATCAATTGAAGGCAAAAACACTTCAGAAATTAGTGATTTTTTGAAAGGACAACCAGGAACTGAATTAATCTTAACAATAAAAAGACCTGGCGAGATTAAGAATATTGAAAAAAAGGTAACTCGTGAGAAAATAAAAATAAATGATGTCCCTTATTTTGGAATGCTAGATGATGAAGTTGGCTACATTAAGTTAGTTAGCTTTACTCAGACGGCTTCTTCTGAATTCACTGAAGCGTTCAACGATTTAAAGGATAATAGGGGAATGAAGAAATTAGTCTTCGACTTAAGAGGGAACGGCGGAGGACTTCTAATGGAGGCAGTAAATATTGTTAATGCTGTTATCCCTAAAGGAAAAAAAGTAGTAGAAACTCGTGGAAAACTGAAAGAATGGGATGCTACCTACCTTACTCGAAACGAGCCAATTGATACTGAAATTCCAGTCGTTGTTTTAGTAGATGGCGGATCGGCATCTGCATCAGAAATTGTTGCTGGCACACTACAAGATTACGACAGGGCCGTAATTCTTGGTAGTCAAACATTTGGCAAAGGCTTGGTTCAACAAACAAGACCTTTAAGCTACAATGCCCAGCTTAAGGTAACTGTTGCTAAATATTACATCCCTAGCGGAAGATGTATTCAAAAGCTTGACTATTCAAACAAAAACAAAAGAGGGGTTGCACAGGTAGTTCCCGATTCACTTATCCATGCTTTTAAAACCTTAGTCAACAAAAGATCCGTTTTTGATGGAAAAGGAATTAAGCCTGATATTAAGCATGAGTCTGAAAGATTAAGCCCAGTTTCTATCGCATTATTGAGAAATCATCACATCTTTGATTTTTCAACTATCTATGCTCAAAATCATAAAGAAATTACTCCAGCAAATAAGTTTAAACTAGATGAGGCTGAATACAATGAGTTTGTTGCCTTTCTAAAAGGTAAGTCATATCCTTATTCAACTGAAAGCGAACAAATTTTAGAAAAACTAAAGAAAACTGCTAAAGCCGAAAAATATTTCCAAGGTGCTGAATTAGAATATGCAGCTCTTGAGGAAAAGTTAAGCCCGTGTAAAGAGGATGACCTAATTAAATTCGAAGACGAGCTGAAAATGCTTTTAGAGAACGAGATTGTTTCTAGGTACTACTACCAAGATGGAAGAATTATTCAGTCTTTAGAATCTGACGCTGGAATTCAAGAGGCCATTAAACTCTTAAGTAACGACCTGAAATATAATGAAATACTAGCTGGAACTTACTCAGAAAAGAAATAAAGACCTTGGGCACCTTAGACCTTCTTCTTTCCGGAAGATTAGCCCACAAATGGATTAATCACAGATATCTATATCTTCTTGGGTTATCAGTCATTCTATGTGGCCTGGGATGGTCACACTTACTTATGAGTGTTGGTCAGTTTATAATTATAGGAAATTGGCTCTTAGAATTAAACTTTCGAAAGAAACTAACTCACTTATTAAACCATAAGGTTTTTTGGATCCTACTCTCTCTATTTTTATTGCACCTAATTGGTCTTTTTTGGACGTCAAATTTCGAGAATAAAGTTACCTTTATTAGCTCTTCCTATTATTCTTGCTTCCACTAAAAAATTAAATAAAAAAGAATGGAAATATATTCTTGGTGTTTATTTTCTAACATTACTGATACTAAGCTTCGCTAGCTTAGCGAAACTTTTAGGTATAAACGATATTGATATAATTGATAAAAGAGAATTATCTATCAATATTTCACATATCCGATATGGGCTTAATTTTGCAGTAGCAATCTGTCTCATATTTTATTTTAGATTTTACTATTCAAAAAAACGAATCATTCTACTAACCTTATTAGCTATTTGGTTTATTGTTTGCATTATATCCTTCCAATTGTATACGGCTTTGATCTGTGTTTCCATTGTTATTCTCATAAAACTTTTTCACTCAATCTTTTATAAAGGAAAATTGAAGTGGAAATTAGTTAGCTTAACAATTCTTCTAGGAATATTTTATCTATTCTTTAGCACAGTTAGCCATGTTTACAAAGACTATTACAGCATAGTAAGCTTAGACTATGATCAAAATAATGTAAGTTATCAAGAATCAATCGATGGGGAATATTATTGGATCGACAAGGAAGATAAACGCACTGAAAGTGGCGTTTACATCAGAAGATTTATTGCTTGGGAAGAGCTAGAAAGAGAATGGAATAAAAGAGCAAGTATAGATTTTCATGGCTTAGACTTAAAAGATCAATTCTTAAGTCACACAATCACTAGATACCTATCTTCAAAAGGATTAAAAAAAGACTCTACAAGTATTTCTAAACTTTCTCAAGCAGAAATTGATGCTATAGAGAAAGGCATTGCCAATGTTTACTACCTCAATCACTCTGCAATTAAAAATAGAATCCATAAAACAATTTATGAAATCGATAACTATAAGAAAACAGGGAATGCGAATGGTTTTTCTATTGCAATGCGTTTAGAATATTGGAAAACCGCTTTTAAAATTATTAACAAAAACCCTATTCTGGGGGTCGGAACTGGAGATATTAAAGACGCTTTTCAGGAACAATACGCGGTCGATGATTCAGTGCTTGAGGATCAATATAGAAAAAGGTCGCACAATCAATACATCACAATTGCTGCAACTTTCGGAATAGTAGGATTCATTGTATTCATCCTCATACTATTCATTCCACTTTTTTACTTAAAGGAATTTAGATCCGTTTACATTTGTTTTTTTACCATCGCATTGTTGTCTTTTATCACTGAAGATACCCTGGAAACTCAAGCAGGAGTAACTTTATTTGCATTTTTTAATTGCATTTTGCTACTTAATCAGTCAAAAAAGCAATTACCTCTTGATACTGAATAAGCGTTTTTTGAGCTGTAGCTTCCTTTGAGAAAGACTGCACCTTCACGTATGCATTATGGACCAATCCATTAGTATTATCAGGATTATTGAAAATCTCTTCAACTGCGGTTGATAAGCTAGCTATTGACTTAACTTGGCATAATTTTCCGCTAATGTTATCTTCAACTAGCTCGGGTATTCCTCCTGCAGCAGTTGCTACAACTGGCACTTTAGCAGCAAAAGAGTCTAAAATTGAAGTCCCAAGCCCTTCCGTTTTCGAAGTAATTAGAAATACGTCTAAATCTGCAATTATTTCAGGGACATCAGATCTAAAACCTGCGAATATAATTTTATCTCCCATTCCTTTAGCTAAGGCATATTTCTCAATTTCTTTGCGCAAAGGCCCGTCACCAATTACAATAAATTTATAATTGGTGTTTTTGTCAACCAATTGCTTGGCAACATCAACAAACGTGAAATAGTCTTTATGGTCTGCTATTGCTGAAGTATTCCCAACTAAGCGCGTTGCTGCATCAAAATTAAATTCGGCTCTTAGTTTACCTGTTCGAGCTTTAAATTTTCCTAGATCTATCCCAGAATAAACTGTAACTAACTTGTTTGTATTTGAAATATCTGCAGCTGTTATCTCTTTTATTTTATTGCTAACACATAATATCTTAGCTACTGTCCGATAATTGTATTTATACTTTGAAAACCAATTATCCTTAATTGGAAAATCTACTCTTCGACTCAATATTAAAGGAGTTTTATTTCTAAAAAAAACAGCAGATAAAATCGCAAATGTGTGAGCATGAGCATCATGTAAATGACATAAATCAATTGCTAACTTTTTTGATAGATGCTTTAATGTTTTAGCAAAACCTAAATCTAAACCGCTTCTTTTGGGTCGACAGAAATAATCGATTCCATTTTTTTGACAAAATGCTTCCATTTTAGAGCCTTTTACACAAAGCACAAAGGACGTAACCCCTTCATCCAACTCTTTCACTAAATAAGCAAGCTGTTGTTCTCCACCTCTCCAACTAATAGCTGTGCTTACATGCAAAATATTTAAGTGCTTCTTTAGCTTTTTCATTTCAGTGCCCCCTTTTGCAGCTTCAAAAGCTTTTTATATTTTAAATAATTGGCATAAGCAGATAATCTGCTTATCGTAAATCCAGCCATACCATCTAAAAATCCTTTTTTAATAAAAAACGCCTTAATAAATCTCGATAACGGCTTAACAATTAAGAACAAATAAGATGACCTTACTCCTTTGGCTAAAAGAGCTTTAGAACCAATATCAGAAAATTTTCTAATTTGAGAAAGATGTTCTTCTCTAGAATAAAATGAATAATGTAAAATATCGCCCTTTAAAAATCCAACACTCTCTCCTTTTTTAGGAATATATTTATCATGAGGATTTACCCCACCCCAACTTCCATTTCTTCTATCAAACAACCTCGTTTTAGTATCTGGATACCAGCCAGAATGTCGAATCCACTTGCCACAATAATTCGTGAATCGGTTCATTTTATAAGCCTTATAACTCCAATTATTTTTAATACCCTGTACAGACTGTATAAGAATTTCATCTAAAGCTTCATCTGCATCTAATGAAAGTATGCAATCAAAAGAGGCTTGATCCTTTGCCCAGTTTTTTTGCTCAATATGCCCAATAAATTCATGCTTAATAAAACGCACATTGTATCTTTTGCAAATATCTTCTGTTGAATCAGTTGAGAAAGAATCAACCACAATAATTTCGTCTACAACAGACTGAATAGAAATTAAACAACGTTCAATATTCCTTTCCTCATTGTAGGTTATAATTACTGCTGAAAGTTTTACTCCCATAGCGCAAAATAACACTATTTTTATGGTATAAATATCAGAGTCAGTAAGCCCCTTAACTCTAAATAAGAAGCATGTCTAGATTAATTATTGTTCCCACCCCAATTGGCAACTTAGCCGATATTACATTTAGAGCAATTGATGTGCTTAAATCTGTGGATTTAATATTATGCGAGGATACAAGAACAAGTGGCAAGCTTTTAAAACATTATGAAATAAGCAAACCTCTTTACTCTTACCATCAACACAACGAACATAAAGTTGCCTCTGCACTTGCAGATCGTATCGAATCAGGGGAATTAATGGCTCTCATAACTGATGCTGGAACTCCCGCCATATCAGATCCAGCATTTTTATTGGTTCGAGAGTGCATTAAAAAATCAATTGAAATCGAAACCTTGCCAGGAGCAACAGCTTTAATTCCAGCTCTTGTAAATTCAGGTTTAGCCTGTGATAAGTTTGTATTTGAAGGGTTTCTTCCTCATAAAAAAGGGAGACAAACACGGCTAACCTTTTTGGCAAAAGAAACAAGATCTATCGTATTCTATGAATCTCCACATCGCTTAATAAAAACCCTTAATCAAATTAAAGAGTTTTTTGGAGAAGAAAGAAATGCTTCTGTTAGCCGAGAACTGACCAAAATTCATGAAGAAACTGTTAGAGGTACACTCTCAGAAATAATAAGCTACTACGAGAATAATACCTTGAAAGGGGAAATCGTGTTGGTTGTTGAAGGAGAAAAAGCTAAAAAGAAAAAGCAGCTTTAAACTCAATTAATTCATCAATTAGCTTTTGATTGGTATCTGAAAATAAGGCATTCAATTCAGGAGATTCCATAACTTTAAGCTCACGCATTTTCATTTGTTGATTCACAAATAGCATTTCTAATTGAGGATAAATCTCTCTTAAGACTTCAACCACTTCTCCAATTGCTAAATTCCGATCAACCAAATTAAAAACAACTCCTTTAGGTCTATTATCTATTAATTTAGTCAATACTTGCACCACTTTATTAATGTGTACAAAAGGTCGATGCTGGTCGCCATTCCCATTAACCGTAATCCTTTTCTTAAAATTGGATTCAAACATAAAGCGATTTATAACGGCATCAAAGCGCATACTTTTACTATAACCATAGACATTTCCACACCGGATAATTGATGTTTCTAACTTATCTGAAAGTCGTTGAACATGTTCTTCAGCCCGCATTTTTGAAATGCCGTAAAAAGTTCTTGGATTTAGGTTTGCATCTACTCCTAAAGGCTCTGAAGACGTTCCATATACGGAAACACTGCTTATGTAAAACAATCGCTTTACATTGCTTTTTTCAATGGCATATACAAGCTCTGCTGTACCCCAATGATTTACTTGTTCAAACAAATGAGGGTTTTGATCAGAAAAGGGAGTAGTCACATTTGCGGCCAAATGATAAACTACATCTATGCCATTCAAAACTGAGTTTAACTTACGAGAATCTAGAATATCTCCCTGTATAAATTTTACTTTATCATGGTTTAAAAAAGAGTCTCCTAAAAATATATTTCTATTGCCACGACTAAGGTTGTCATAAATAGTAAGTTCTTTAACATCCTGAAGCAAAGAAAGCTCCTTTACGAGCTCAGTTCCAATATAGCCTGCTCCTCCTGTAACTAATACATTCATTTAATTATTCTTTTTTTACTAAATCGGTATGTAATCCACACTCAACCTTATTCATGCCAAACCATCTTGAGTTACGTTCATCGTTTTCATTCGTCAGCTTTCTGGTGCAAGGCTCGCAACCAATACTTAAATAACCCTTTTCTTCCATTGGATGGGGAGGCAAATCATATTTATTTCGGTATTCAAATATATCTTTTGAAGTCCAGCTTAACATAGGGTGATAACGCTTCGCTCCTTGTGGAGTCTGCTCAAATTCATTCATATTTGCTCTATTGGCATTCTGGTCAGCTCTAATTCCATTAATCCACACATCATATTTCTTTAAAACTGGCTCCATAGGCTGTGTTTTATTTAAAAAACAACAATAATCTGGGTCAGAAGTAAAAAGCAACTGACCATCACTATCCTTTTGTTGACTTTTAGGGATTGCAGACTGAAGAGCTGTAAAATTTAACACCAATTAGTTTGAAAGCCGATCTTTAAAAGCAATAGTATCAGGGAATAAATACACTGTATTCAAATAATATACAGGAATACTCCGATCAATCTCAGAAATAATATGAAGCAAGGGTATGCTATGCGTTTGAAAGCTTGAAGTAACAAAAACAAACTTGCCTTCTTTTCTCAATGATAGTATGGTGGCCTTTATTTCCTTTACGTTTTTCATCAATTCCAAAGTTAGCTAAGATTGTAATTGAAATCATCTCAATCAAGTAAAATATCAAGAACATATCGCAATCAATTTACGAGCAATAAATTACATCACAAAAAGCGATTATTCTAATTAACTTAGTTCCAAATTAATGAAATGGATAAAAGGTGGACTCTTAAAAAAGAAGCAGATCAAAAGGCGGTAGACCTTCTATCCAAACAATTAAATAATTTACAAATTCCTTTATGTAACTTGCTCGTGCAGCGGGGAATTGACAGCTTTGATAAAGCAAAGTCATACTTCAGGCCTAGTTTAAAAGACATTCATGATCCCTTTTTAATGAAGGACATGGAAAAGGCTGTAAAAAGATTAGAACAAGCCATACAA